>JALWEK010000213.1:0-9440 GCA_027014185.1 Aquificaceae bacterium | reverse complement strand
GACTACCGTCCAGGAGATCCGTGAGGGCGCCCAGCCCAACGAGGGCGAGAGCTATGTGAAGCTGATCGCTCACTATTGCCAAGGCGGTGGGCAGCGCGAGAAGTATCCTCAGGACCGTTAGGACGTTCGCCATCCGTTTAAAATTATAAGACGGTGGATCTTCTCCTTTCATTCCTCGTAGGTTTTGTCTCAGGCATCCTGTACAACGAGCACATCTACAGACAGTCGCTCAAGTTCCCCAGGTCCAGACCCTTTCACTCTTTCCTTTTCAGGTTCTCTCTGCTGGGAGTTGCTGCTCTTCTCGTCGCGAAGATATGGGGTGCTGAAGCTTTCCTCACTTTCCTGGTGGGTAACCTGATCGGGAGGTTCCTTCATACCTTTTTAAGGGCCTTTCTGATTGTAAGATATTAGAATGGAAGCGCTCCAGAGCGTGCTATCCCTACTGAACGAACCCATAGTCCAGTTCTTTATCTGGGTAGCCGTGCTCTTTGTGATAGCCAATATATTCGTGGAGAGAAGGCTATCCTTCTGGATATCGTCGGTTGGGGCAACCTACTTCTGGCTCAAGAACCAGGATCCGGTGGTGGCCCTCAAGGCCTGGCTCGTCGTTCTGAGTGTGTTTGTGGTGATACTCGTCGTCAAGAACGTTTTCAACCTGAACGTTGTTCTCCTTCTGAAAGGTAAGAAGAGATGTCCTATGTGCTGTGAGGAGGCGTACCGGAAGGCTAGGGTCTGTCCTCACTGTCACTACAAGTTCGCCTCTGAAGCGGACGAGTGCGAAACCTGAGCTTGCCCCGAGGATCTATCCCTCATAGATTAATACCTCGAGAGGTGGGAAGATGTCGGTTAAGAACCTCATGGAGAGGATGAGAGAGGAGGCTATCAGAAGGCTCGCCCAGGAGAGGCTCAGGAGAAGGGAGTTCTTCCGGATAAGGGTGCTTCTCCCGAAGTTAAGGGAGAAGAGGCGTCAGCTTGAAAGAAGGGAGAGGTTGATGTAAAATTTATCCTCCTGGTAGGGGCCGTAGCTCAGTTGGGAGAGCGCCGATATGGCATGTCGGAGGTCACGGGTTCAAGTCCCGTCGGCTCCACCAGGAGCTGCACTGAGAGCCGGTAGCTCAGTCGGTAGAGCAACGGCCTTTTAAGCCGTGGGTCCCGGGTTCGATCCCCGGCCGGCTCATTTTATCTCCATGAAGAACGACAACGTCTTCATAGCCCTGCTCCACTACCCAGCTATGGACAGGGATGGGAGGATAATAGTCACCTCCTTCACCACCATGGACCTCCACGACATAGCGCGCCCCGCCAGAGCTTACGAGGTAAACAGGTTCTACATAGTTCAGCCGATAGACGCCCAGAGGCTCGTGATCGAGAGGCAGATAAACTACTGGCTTTCGGAAGAAGGAAGGAAGGCGAACCCGACCAGGTTCGAGATAGTTCAGCTCGTCCGTTTAAAATATACCCTCGACGAGGTGGTAGAAGAGCTGGAAAAGGAGAGGGGAAGAAGGCCGGTGCTCGTGGGAACGGATGCGAGGAAGTACCCTAACACTATAGGGTATAGGGAGCTCAGCGAGGAGATAGAGAGGAGAGAGAGGGATTACCTGATAATCTTTGGAACTGGTTACGGCATTCCTCCGGACATGATGCGGACCTTCGACTACATACTCGAGCCCATCTACGGGGCAGGGGATTGGAACCACCTCTCGGTGAGGAACGCGGCGGCCATTATCCTCGACAGGCTCTTTAGCAGAAACAGGTGCTGAGGTATGGTTTACCACCTGGCCCTGATCTTAAAGGACTACTTTTTCCTATTTAACGTATTCAAGTACATAACCTTCAGGTCCTTCACCGCCGTACTGATAGCCTTCTTCATAACCCTCCTTCTCTCGCCTACCTTCATGGAGAGGGTGTCGAGGCTTCAGAAGTTCCTGGGGGGTTACGTTAGAGAGTACACACCCGAGCATCACGAGAACAAGAAGTACACGCCCACTATGGGCGGCGTGGTTATAGTGACCGTGATACTCCTATCCACCCTGTTGCTTATGAGGATAGATGTGAGGTACACATGGGTTCTCGTCTTCGCCACTCTCTCTTTTGCCCTCGTGGGTCTTCTCGACGACTGGCTCAAGCTCAGGAACAAGAAGGGGCTATCTATAAAGTCAAAGCTCTTTCTCCAGATACTCTTTGCCCTGATTACCTCCTACCTGATCTTTTACTGGGTAGGTCTCGAGACCAGACTCTACTTCCCCTTCTTCAAGGAGCTTACCCTGGACCTCGGACGGCTCTACATTCCGTTCGCTACCTTCGTTATAGTTGGAGCCGCCAACGCGGTCAACCTCACCGACGGCCTGGACGGCCTCGCCATCGGGCCTTCGATGACCACGGCAACCGCCTTCGGGGTGATAGCGTACGCCGTCGGCCACTCCAAGATATCGAGTTACCTGGGGATACCCTACGTTCCGTACGCTGGGGAGATAACCGTATTCTGCTTTGCGATAGTAGGAGCCGGTCTTGGCTTTCTCTGGTTCAACGCCTTCCCAGCACAGATGTTCATGGGAGACGTGGGTGCTCTCGGCCTCGGGGCGGCCCTTGGAACAGTATCTATCCTCACCAAGTCCGAGTTTCTGCTGGCCATCGCCGGGGGCGTCTTCGTGTTTGAGACCATAACCGTTATACTCCAGATAATCTACTTCAGAGCTACCAAAGGGAAAAGGCTCTTCAAGAGGGCACCCTTCCATCACCACCTGGAGCTCTCCGGGCTTCCCGAACCGAAGATCGTCGTTAGGATGTGGATAGTCTCAGTTCTGCTGGCGATAATCTCGGTCGCTATGCTCAAGCTCAGGTGAGCCTCTTTACCAGGCTCGATACCCAGTCGAGCATTATGTGCACCACGTCCGCACATATCACACCAGCTACGAAGTAGAGGCTCTCCTCGCTCCTGAATAGTTCGTTCAGAAACTCAAAGGGATTGAAGTTGGCAAGCAGCAGCGCAAAGCCCTTGTCCAGAGTGGACACCACACCGAGGAGGACGAAGTATAGAAAGAGCACCAGTCCAACCAGGTACGCGAGCCTAACGAGGCTGCCTACCACGGGCAGGTGTGATACTCCCCTGTGCCTTGACAAGCTCTGGTAGGGGGCCCAGAGACACCTGAGGAAGCTCCATCTCTTGGTAGGTTTCGAGTTCGGGAGGTCTATGTCTGGAGACAGGAGGAACGTCCCCACGAGGTATCCTATGCCGAATGGTATGTAGAGCTCCTTAGGAAGGAGGTAGAAGAATCCTGGCAGGGCGACGAGGTTCACAAGATCGTGCGTCCTACCGAGTGCCATCCCTGTCCTCTGCGTCTATAAGGTTGAGCTCACCGTTTACGATCGAGTAAACTACCTTCCTCCTCTCGCCCACCCTCAACCTTTCGAAGATTCTCCTCTCCCAGCAGACCATCTCCACTCCGCCCAGCTTTACCCTAGCCCTGCCGTACCTGGCACTCACGCTCTCTATCCTGAGATCCTCGGAAAGGAAGGTCGGCATGGGGTTCCTCTCACCGTAGGGCTCGAGCTTTCTCAGCCCTTCCAGATGTTCCCTGCCGATAGACAGCGGAGAGAGCTCCATATCCACGTACAGTGGAGGGAGTTCCTTGGGAACGTGGCTGAAGATCTCTTCGGCGTTTCTGCTGAACTCCTCCAGCAGAGAGCTATCGAGTGTAAGACCTGCCGCCTGGGGATGCCCTCCCCACTTTATGAACATGTGAGATAGTTTGCTCAGACCCCTGTAAACGTCTATCCCCTCCACCGACCTGACCGAGCCTACCGAGTGATTTCTGCCCTTGGAAAACACAGCGACGGGCCTTCCCAGCTCGTTCGAGAGCCTTCCAGCGACTATACCGAGCACTCCCACGTGCCAGTCCCTATCCCAGAGGGATATAAAGCTGTCCCCTTTGAAGGAGAGAGCCTTTCTGCATGCTTCCCTGTAAACCCTGTCAGTTATAGCCCTCCTTTTTATGTTCAGGGCCTCTATCTTTCTAGCGAGCTGGAGGGCCTTCTCCTCTTCTTTTTCCACCAAGAGCTTCAGAGCTAACTTGGGGTCTCCCACCCTTCCGGGGGCGTTTATCCTGGGGGCCAGGGAGTAGGCTATGTCCTTGGAAGATACCGATCCCTCTATTCCGGCGGTCCTGAGGAGAGCCTTTACCCCTGCTCTTTGCATCCTTCCGGCCAGCACCTTCTCTAGGACGGATAGCCCCTTGGATACGAGTATCCTGTTGGTTCTGTTCATCGGCATGACGTCACCCACAGTACCCAGGGCCACCAGGTCGAGGAGCTCTCTCACGTCCATGTCGAGGTCGAGCTCCCTGCTCAGAACTGCCCCTATGTAAAAGCAGATCGCCGAGGAGGAGATCTCCTTCAGGTCTCCGGCCTCTTCCGAGAGCCTGGGATTTATCAGCACGGCTTTCTTGGGTATCTCATCCGGGACGTTGTGGTGATCGATAACTATCACGTCCATACCACCCCCGTCTATCTCCGAGACCGCCGAGGTTCCGTTATCCACGGTTATCAACAGGTCTCCGTACTTGGAGAACACGGAGATCAGCTCTCTGCTGAGTCCGTATCCGGTAGATCTGTTGGGAAGGACGGGAACTACCCTAGCGCCCGCCTCTTTAAGGATCTCGTAAAGGATCGCCGTTCCCGTTATACCATCGACGTCGTAATCTCCGAAGAGGATTATCCTCTCACCCCTCCTCACCGCCTCCACTATCCTTCCTATGCCCTCCTCGACGTTCGGAAGAAGCGTGTAGGGGAGGAGGTATTTCAGCTTCAGATCGAAGAGCTTCTCATGCTCCTCCTCAAAGCCCCTGTTGGCTATAAGCTGGGCGAGAAACTCTCCGTACAGGGACACCGTCTCTTCAGAGGGCTTTACGTTCTCGGAAAGCAGTATCCACTCCTTGCCGGAAACTCCCCTCATTTCCTCTCAATTATAAGCTTACTCCTGAGGAAGCTAACTCCTCTGAGAGCGTAGTCCGTCCACGATATGAGAACCAGGACTATCGATAGGATCTCCAGCCCTTTCAGGACTATCAGCATACCGTCTATGAAGTAAAGGTTCAGCAGGAAGGCGAGGATCACGGTGATCGATACGGACAGGGTGGTCAGCTTCCCATAGATCGATGGTTCCGGCACGAAGCCAAACCTCCTTAGGAATAGGGACCCGATCACCAGAAATAGATCCCTCAGAAGGAGCAGTATCAGAAGGAGGGGGTTCGTTCTCACGTCGGTGAAGAAGGTTACCGAGGCAAGCCCCATGAGGAGAAGAACCTTATCGGCCAGGGGATCTAGGAGCTTCCCCAGAAGGGTCTGGGCCTTAAGCCTTCTGGCCAGGAGCCCGTCGAGGGCATCGCTGAGGGCGAGTAGAAAGAAGATCAGGGCCGCCTCTTCCTGCCTTCTTACGTATGACAGGTAGAGGACCGCCGGTGATAGAAACAGCCTGACGGCCGATATCAGGTTAGGGAGCTTTTCCATCCTCTGCCTTTCTTACAACGCTGAGGACCATCTCGAGGCTCTCTTCTGGCCCCATGTCCGTTGTATCTATCACTATCGCATCCTCCGCCGGCCTGAAGGGATACTTCTCCCTTTCCCTGTCTCTTTTATCCCTCTCTAGGATCTTCTCGAGTATCTCCTTCATATCCGCCTCTATCCCTTTCTCCGTCAGCTGCTTCCACCTTCTCCTTGCCCTCTCCTCGGGGGAGGCAGTTATAAACAGCTTGATATCGGCCTCGGGGAATATGTGGGTTCCCGCATCCCTACCTTCCACCACAGCCTGTCTGTCCCCTACCAACCGCCGGAATAGCTCGTTTATGTACTCCCTGAACTGGGGAACGGTCCCTACCACTGAGGCCGCCCTACCGACCTCCTCGCTCCGAAGGAGCTCTTCCTTCACCTCAACCCCGTCTATGAAGATCCTGGTTCCCCCTACGTCTGGGAGTATCTCTACCCTGCCCAGGAGGGGCTGTATCCTCTCCCAGCTTACCTCTTCCAGTCCTTCCCCCTGTTTGAGGAGCAGGTAGCCTACGGCCCTGTAAGCGAGGCCTGTCTCGAGGTAGGGAATACCTAGCTCTAAAGAGATACCCTTGGCGATGTAGCTCTTTCCGCTCCCGGCAGGGCCGTCAACGGTTACCTTCATGAGGATATGATTTTAATAGCTCACCCCGCCGGAGGATATACCTCTTAGCTTCAGTTCCAGATCCGCCGGCTTCGAAGCGTATAGGAGGGCCGTGTGGTAGTCTATGAGGCCCTGCCTGTAGAGTTCCTCCAGATGCTGGTCGAAGGTCTGGGTCTGGTAGGCAGCTTTCCCCTTGGCTATCAGGTCCGGGATCTCGTCGAGCCTCTCTGGATCGAGCAGGGCTTCCTTTATAGCTCCCGTGTTTATCATTATCTCGACCGCTGGGATCGATCCCTTCTTGTCCGCCCTCGGAAGGAGTCTCTGGGAGAATACGGCCACGAGGGTGCTCGCGAGCATCTGCCTGATCTGGTCTCTTACCTCGAGCTTGAACATACCTATCAGCCTGTTCACGGTCTCTTTGGCGTCGAGGGTGTGGAGGGTGGAGAGGACGAGGTGTCCCGTCTCGGCGGCCTGCAATGCTATCTCGGCTGTCTCCGTATCCCTTATCTCACCAACCATTATCACGTCCGGATCTTCCCTCAGGGCCGCTCTCAGGCCCCTGGCGAAGCTCTTCGTGTCTAGCCCGACCTCCCTCTGAACTATGTAGCACTTCTTGTCTCTCAGAAGGTACTCTATCGGATCCTCTATCGTAACTATGATCTTCCGCTGCGTCTTGTTCATCTCCTCGATTATAGAGGCGAGGGTCGTGGACTTACCCGAGCCCGTGGGACCTGTAACGAGGACGAGCCCCTTGCTGCTGCCAAGAACTGTCTTTAGCATTACCTCTGGCAGGTTGAGGCTGCTGAAGGGCGGTATCTCGAATGGGATGACCCTGAAGGCCATACCTGAGGTTCCCCTCTGCTTGAACACGTTCACCCTGAACCTGGATACCTTCGGAAGGGAGTAGGAGAGGTCTATCTCCCCGTACTCCTCGAACTCCTTCTTCTTGGATTCGCTCTTTCCGACGACCTCCTGGAAGAAGAGGATGAAGTGCTCTTCGTCTATTATCGGAAACTCGTCATCTACATGGAGCTTCTTGTGTATCCTGTAAACCGGTTTGGAGCCTACCTTGAGGTGTATGTCCGAGGCTTCTAGATCAATCGCCTTCTTCAGAATCAGCTGTAACAAGACCGGCTACCTCCCTCACCTTCCTCTCTATCTCTTCGGCAACATCCGGGTTCTCCTTTAGATACCTCTTGACCTGCTCCTTGCCCTGCCCTATCCTCTGCTCTCCGTAGCTGTACCAGGATCCGCTCTTGGTCAGGATTCCCTTATCGACGGCTACATCGATGAGGTCACAGAGCCTGCATATCCCCTCCCCGTAGATCATGTCGAACTCTGCCTCCTGGAAGGGAGGGGCCAGTTTGTTCTTCACCACCTTAACCTTAACCCTGTAGCCTATCTTGTCGTTACCCTCTTTGATGTCTCCGAGTCTGCGGACCTCAAGCCTCATATCGGAGAAGAACTTTAAAGCACGCCCTCCGGGCGTAGTTTCAGGATTGCCGAACATTACCCCTATCTTCTCCCTTATCTGGTTTATAAATATCAGGGCCGTGTTCCCTTTATGAACTATTCCCTTGAGCTTCCTCAGAGCCTGGGACATAAGGCGGGCCTGCTTACCCACCTGGGCCTCTCCCATCTCCCCTTCGAGCTCGTCCCTGGGAACGAGAGCGGCGACCGAATCCACCACAATAACGTCCACAGCTCCACTGTTTATAAGGCTTTCCGCTATCTCGAGAGCCTGCTCTCCGTAGTCGGGCTGGGATATGTATAGGTTCTCCACGTCCACGCCCAGGTTTCTGGCGTACTTGGGATCTAAGGCGTGCTCCGCATCTATGAAGACGGCCACGCCTCCCCTCTTCTGTGCTTCAGCTATGACGTGAAGGGCGAGGGTCGTCTTACCGGAGGACTCTACGCCGAAGATCTCCACTATCCTTCCCCTGGGGATACCGCCTATGCCGGTGGCTATATCCAGCGCGAGGGAACCCGTAGGGATAACCTCCACCTTGACCTTCTCAGCGGCGTGGAGGGGCATTATTGCTCCCTTGCCAAACCTCTTCTCGATGTTGGCTATAGAGGCCTCGAGAGCTTTCTTCTTCTCGTTAAGTATCTTCTCTACGGTTTCCTGTGCCATCTAACTCAAACCTCCACAATTCTAGGTACCACGAAGAAACCGTCCTCCCTTTCGGGGGCGTTTTTGAGGGCTTCCTCCTGAGGGAGGGTTTCTCCTGGCTTGTCTTCTCTCATAGGGGTTTCTTCAACTTTTTGAATATATGGCTCTACTTTCGATGTGTCAAGCTCCTCAAGCTGTTGAACGAAGCTGAGTATATCTCCGAGCTGCCTGCTAAAAAGCTCGACCTCGTCCTCTGAGAGTTTCAGCCTCGCCAGATGTGCAACCTTCCTTACCCAGTCCCTATCTACCATGGGTATTAATATAAACCACAGATCCTACGGGCGCATTAAACCTTCCGCTGTTAATTTAACACAAAATTTGCGGTGTTATAGGCTTTCAGGGCTTGGCCCCTAAAGGGGCGGTGTAAACAACGTGGAGCTAGGGACGCTCTTAAGGCGGCGGAAGAGGACACGAGCGTGGTTGATCTTATTTTGGGTGTGAGGATGGGGCTCTAAAAGCTCCTACCCAATTTGTCGTAGATCTCCTTCAGATGGAGCTTGTAGTATATGGGTCTCCCGTGTGGACAGACGTGTGGGTTCTTTAGGTTCTTCCACACCTCTATCAGCTCCTCCATCTCTTTCTCGCTCAACTTCTCTCCGGACTTCAGGGCCGACCTGCAGGCTATCTCGTCAGCACCCTCTTTTTCTCCCAGGCTCTCGTAGCTCGCCCTCTCAGAGATAAGATGCTGGTCGAAGAAGTATAGGTAGTCCCCCCTCTGGGCGAGTATTATGGTGTTGTTGAGCTGACCTATCACCCTGAACTCGGTCTCGTACCTGGGAACTTCCTGCTCCAGGTAAGGCATGGGCTCCTCCCCCCTGCCTACTAAGGCTTCCCTGAGCAGGGAGAGGGCCTTTCTCTCCTTTACAAATTTCGCCTCCCTCTTTTTAGGATGTATGTTGAAATCTACCATGAAGGGAGGCAACTCTATGAACACTACACCGAGGGTTTTGTACCCAAGAACCTTCCTGAGGAAGTCCTTCAGCCCCCTCATGCTAACGGGTCTTGAGTTTATGAAGGTATGCAGCTCCCCCTGAGGGACGTTCCTCCTTATGTACGCCCTAACCTTTAAGAAACCGATCTCTTTCCTTATCCTCTCGAACCCCCTTCCAAATAGATCTTCCA
>JALWEK010000212.1 GCA_027014185.1 Aquificaceae bacterium | reverse complement strand
GTACTTCTTGAGCGTAAGTGAGAGTTTTAGCCGATGCTTGAGAGCGACGGCGCTCACGTAGAAGGGGGAGGTCAGATATTCAGAACGGCCCTGTCCCTGGGCACCATACTTAAGGTTCCGGTGAGTATAAAGAATGTCCGAGCTAAGAGGGAAAAGCCAGGCCTCAAGAGACAGCACCTCCACATAGTGAGACTTCTCAAAGAACTAGCCTCCGCCGAGGTTGAGGGAGACTCCTTGGGCTCTACTGAACTCACATACATTCCTGGGAAGCTGAGGCCGGGAAGCTACAGCGTGGACTTCGGGAGTGCGGGATCTATAAGCCTATTTCTCCAGACGATCCTTCCCGTCTCACTCTTCGTCCCTGGAAAGGTAGAGATCGAAGTGGTTGGAGGGACGGAGGTTCCCATGAGCCCTACCATAGACTGGGTGAGGTTCGTCTATCTTCCCCAGATCTCTGGTATCGCGAGGTTTGTAAGGATAGAGGTTTTGAGGAGAGGCTACTACCCGGCCGGGGGAGGTGTTGTAAGACTCACCGCCGAAGGCGGTCCTTCTGAAGAACTCAGAGATTTAAAATCCGTCAGGAATTTTTTAAAAGGGAGGCTGAACCTTTTTAAAATTTCGAGGGGTGAGATTAAAAGGCTCCACCTGCTTTCGGTAGCGGAGGAGAGGTTGAGGGAGAGGAAGGTGGTCGAGAGGCAGGTAAAGGGCGCGCTCGATTTCTTGAGGGAGAAGGGCTTTCCCGAGCCGGAGGTTTACAGGCAGTATGTTAAGAGCTTCTCGATAGGAACTAGCGTAACCCTGTGGCTCGAGGACACGGAGGGGAACATAATAGGTGCGGACAACCTTGGAAAGAAGGGAAAGCCCGCGGAGATCGTTGGGAGCGAGTGTGCCCAGAAGCTCTGGGAAGACTGGAGCTCGGGGGCGACGGTGGACAGGCATCTGGCGGACCATCTCGTTCCGTGGGTAGGGCTCGCGGGAGGTTTTATGAGGGTCCCCCTCTTTACAGGGCATTTAGAGACCAACATCTGGGTATGCGAGAGGTTCCTGGGCGAGGGGATCTTCAGGGTGGTGAGGGAGGAGGGGATCGTGGAGGCTGTGGTATAATTTGAAAAATGGAAGTCATCGAGATCCCCATAGAGGAAGAGGTAAAGCAGTCATACATAGACTACGCCATGTCCGTTATCGTGGGGAGGGCGATCCCGGATGTTAGAGATGGACTCAAGCCAGTCCAGAGAAGGATACTCTACGCGATGCACGAGATGGGCCTGACTCCCGATAAGCCCTTCAAGAAGAGCGCTAGGGTGGTCGGTGAGGTTTTGGGTAAGTTCCACCCACACGGTGATCAGGCGGTTTACGACGCCCTCGTGAGGATGGCCCAGGACTTCTCGATGAGGTATCCCCTCATAATCGGGCAGGGGAACTACGGCTTCGTGGACGGGGATCCTCCGGCCCAGATGCGCTACACCGAGGCCAAGCTCTCCAAGATAGCGGTCGAGATGCTCGAGGACATAGATAAAGAAACGGTGGACTTCGTCCCCAACTTCGACGAGTCCTTGATGGAGCCCACTGTACTTCCCTCTAAGTTTCCCAATCTCCTCTGCAACGGAACGGCGGGGATAGCGGTCGGGCTGGCGACCTCCATACCACCGCACAACCTCAGGGAGGTGGGGAAGGCCCTCATAGAACTTGCCGAGAACCCCAACATGACCACCGAGGAGATACTCGAGATAATAAAGGGCCCCGACTTCCCTACCGGAGGTGTTATAGAGAACGCTAAGGACCTTAAAGAGATCTATGAGACGGGGAGGGGAATAGTCCAGGTTAAGGCGAAGGCCCATGTGGAGAAGGTCCAGGGAGGGAAGGAGCAGATCGTAGTCTCCGAGATCCCCTACCAGGTAAACAAGGCGGAGCTCATCAAGAAGATAGCGGACAACGTCAGAAGCGGGAGGCTCAAAGAGATCTCCGATATAAGGGACGAGTCGGACAAGGAGGGAATAAGGATAGTAATAGAGCTCAAAAGGGAAGCGAAGGGAGAGAAGGTCCTTAAAAAGCTCTTCAAGTACACTCAGCTCAAGAAAGGCTTTCCGGTGAACCTTGTGGTCCTCGTAAACGGGGAGCCAAAGCTCGTAGGGATAAAGGAGCTCCTCAGGGAGTTAATAAAGCACAGGCACGAGGTAATCAT
>JALWEK010000211.1:13989-21564 GCA_027014185.1 Aquificaceae bacterium | reverse complement strand
CGGGAAGTGCTATGTACCTTATCCCGTAATCTTTGTCCCCCTCTATGACTATCGTGGGTATCCTGTCTATGCCGTACTTTTCAGCTATCTCCTTCTCAAGAACCGGTGTGTGTATCTCGTACTTTATCCTGTCCTCTCCCACAACATCGACAAGTTCCTTGAGGAGCTCTTCGACCGTCTGGCAGCTCTCACACCCTATAGCCTGGGAAAAGAGCTTAACCGCGACAGGCTCCTTGAACTCCTTTTCGAATATGTCCTTTATCTGACTCCTTACATCCAATCCTAAGAGCATATTTCCTACCTCCTATCGGGATATAAATATATTCTTAATTCCTTAATTTGCATCAAAACAAGCTCTCTCTTCTGACCTTCTGAAGAAGATTGTGGGCCAGTCTGGTAGGCTCAGGTATCCTGAACTTGGATGTCTTAAGTACGAGGTCTATCGCTGTCTTGAGACTTATCCTGTGCCCTACCGAAACGAAGACGGGCTGGGTGCTGTCCTTCGTTCTCACCACCGCCCCTATTATACGATCCCTGTATCTGAGATATGTAAAGCTTCCCCTCCTGCTTCCCGGTTGCCTGTAGTGGCCGAATAGCTTGGTCTTGGCCACTCCCACGCTCACCTCTCCGGTCTCGACTCCGAAGTGAGAGGCTATACCGCACCCTCTAGGGTGGGCGACACCTTGTCCATCTATAAAGTAAACGTCGGGCTTTACAGCAGCCTTCTCGTATAGCTTCAGAAGGAGGGGCATCTCCCTGAAGGCGAGGAACGTTGGTATGTAGGGGAAGCTGACCTCGTCCTCCACCACCAGGTTGTATATGGGCCTCAAGGTCTTGAGGTCTATCACAACGAGGCTCGCCCAGGCGCGGGTGGGGTTCTCATCTATCTTCTCGAAGGTGAGATCCATCCCTCCAACGGTCTCTATCTTCTCAAAGTCATCTTCTTGAACAACCTTCTTGGCACACTCTATCTGTTCCCTCTTAAGGTCCTCTATCCGCACCTCAAAGCCTCGACCCTCTTCACCTCTCCCCAGGGTTCTTCCTCCTCAAAGATCTCACTCTGGAACCTGAATACTTTAACATCTTCGTCCCTCCAGCAGTCTTTAGGGAGTCCCGCTTTCAAACAGGCGTGCTCCAAGAACTCCACAGGCCCCCATCCGTACCTCGGTGCAACCTGAGGAAGGAGCAGACCTCTCACACCCCTTTCCTCTACCATGAGGCCATCCAGGCCGACCCTTATACCCTTTGGGAGATCCTCCTTTGGCAACTCCTCGAAGTCGGTCAGTATGGAGAGTTCCCAGACAACTCTGCTGAGCTCGTCTGCTCTGATGGGGGGAAAACGAGGATCCTTAAAAGCTGCGCTTAGAGAGGAGTGGATTACGGCAAGCCACAGTGGATACACAGGATAGGGAACGCCCACACAACCCCTGAGCTCCCTTTCCGGATAGGTGAGCAGGGTTGTGAAAACCCCTCTCTTTGTACTGAACCTCTCCTTAATCTCTTCGGAAACTTCCGGTTCCTTCCCCTCTAAAGCTCTCAAAACAGAAAGCCTCCCTATTCTTACAAGCTCCTTAGCCTCTTCCAAGCCGAGCACGGACCCTCTCCTCCAACTCCCTGAACTTCTTCTCTTCCTCGCCTCCAAGCTCGTGGTCATATCCTAAAAGGTGAATGATACCGTGGACGAGGAGCCTTTCCACCTCCTCCTCAAGGCTGTGTCCAAGGTCCTTAGCCTGTCTCTGGGCGGTGTCTAAAGAGATCACCACATCGCCGAGGATGAGCTTCCCGTCGATCTCATCTCCCATGGGAAAAGAGAGGACGTCGGTGGGCCTGTCCTTACCTCTGTAGGTTTTGTTCAGCTCCCTTATCTCCCCGTCGCCGGTTATCAGGACGCTGAGCTCTGAGTTCTCAATTCCAAGTATATCAAGTATCCTCCTCGCCCTCTCCTCTATCCAGCTCTTTGGGAGCCTCCTCCTTTTCAGCTTTATCTGAACCTCGTTCATGGGCCTCGTAAGCCTCTATTATCCTAGCCACTATGGGGTGCCTTACCACGTCATCTTGGGAGAACCAGACGAAGTCTATCCCAGGAATGCCCTTGAGGACTCTCAGAGCTTCCACGAGTCCCGAGTGCTCCTTCTTGGGAAGGTCTATCTGGGTTATGTCCCCCGTGATAACCACCTTCGAGCCGAAGCCTATACGGGTTAAGAACATCTTCATCTGCTCTTTTGTAGCGTTCTGGGCCTCGTCGAGGATTATGAAGGCGTCGTTGAGGGTCCTTCCCCTCATGAAGGCGAGGGGTGCTATCTCTATGATGTTCCTCTCGAGCATATACATCGCTTTGTCGTAGTCGATCATGTCGTAGAGGGCATCGTAGAGGGGCCTCAGATACGGGTCCACCTTCTCCGCGATCGTTCCTGGAAGGAAGCCCAGCTTCTCCCCGGCTTCAACAGCGGGCCTCGTGAGTATTATCTTGTTCACCTTCTGCTCTTTGATATGTGCGAGAGCCATAGCCATCGCCAGGTACGTCTTCCCCGTCCCCGCAGGACCAACTCCGAAGACCACGTCGTTCCTCTTTATGGCCTCCACATACCTCCTCTGGGTTGGGGTCTTGGGGACTATGGCCCTTCTCCTGTGGGTTACGAGGATTACCTCTTCCTCTTCGGGAGCGCTCTCTGGGCCCTCGGTCTTCCGGAGGAAGTCCTTGGCGTATTCCCTCACTTCCTTCGCGGTGAGCTTCTCCCTTTCCAGTCTAGACATAACTGCTCTTAGGAAGGAGATAAACTTCCTTACCTTCTCGTCCTCTCCCTTGATTATCAGCTCCGTTCCGCGTGGGACTATGCGGACATCGAATACCTTGGAGAAGTACTTGATGTTCTCGTCGCCTCTTCCTACTATGGCGTAGAACCTCTCGTCGTATCTCCCGAGGTCTATCCTTTCCTCTAATGCCGTCCTGTCTCCTATCATTCCCTCTTGACTTTATCGGTCGCTTTGATAAATATAAAATCCCGAATAAAGGATTACAACCTCCGAGGAGGAAAGAAGCATGGGATACATGATAAGGACTGCTCTGCTCTTGGGACTGCTCACGGGACTGCTCCTGTTTCTGGGAAACGCGATAGCTGGTAAGACGGGGATGCTCATAGCCTTCATAATAGCCGCGATTATGAACTTCCTCTCCTACTGGTTCTCGGACAAGATAGTTCTTTCAATGTACGGGGCCAAGGAGATAAGCTACGAGGAGGCCCCCTGGTTACATAAGATGGTCGAGGACCTCGCAAGAAGGGCCCAGATCCCCAAGCCCAAGATATACCTCGTTCCCATGGAACAGCCCAACGCCTTCGCCACGGGAAGAGGACCTGGGCACGCAGTGGTGGCGGTAACGAGGGGAATTCTTGAGATCCTCGACGAGGAGGAGCTCAGGGGAGTTCTGGCCCACGAGATAGCCCACATAAAGAACAGGGACGTCCTTATAGCCTCCATAGCGGCCACCATAGCGGGAGCCATTTCCATGATAGTGAACTGGCTCCAGTGGGCTTTGATCTTCGGATGGGGAAGGGACGAGGAGAACAACAACCCCCTCTCGATCGTGGGGAGCATACTCCTGATAATCATCACTCCCATAATAGCGGCCATAATCCAGATGGCCATATCCAGGTCGAGGGAGTATCTGGCGGACGAGACGGGGGCCTACATATGCGGATGTCCCCTGGCTCTGGCGAGGGCCCTTGAGAAGATCCACAACTACGTTACCCAGGTCCCCGCGAGGGTGAACGAGGGAACGGCTCACCTCTTCATAGAGAACCCCCTCAAGGGGGAAGGCCTCTGGGAGCTCTTCTCCACCCACCCCTCCACTGAGAAGAGAATAGCGAGGCTCGTTGAGATAGCCAAGAGGATGGGCCAGGTGGCCTGATCCCTGGCCCCTATCAAAAGGCTCCCTGTGTTAAAATATCAAACCTGTAAATGCTCAAACTCATAATAATCAGACACGCGGAGAGCGAGTGGAACACGGTGGGCCGTTATCAGGGGCTTCTGGATCCGGAGCTGACGGAGAGGGGGAGGAAGCAGGCGGAGGCTCTCGCGAGAGAGCTCTCTAAAGAGCACATCTCAAAGATATACACATCCCCCCTGAAGAGGACCTACCAGACCGCTCAGATAATCTCCGAAAAGCTCGGAATTCCCCTCCAGGAGGAAAAGAGAGTGATAGAGATAGACCACGGGAAGTGGTCGGGGATGCTGGTGGAGGAGGTCAAAGAGAAGTTCCCCGATGAGTTCGAGATGTGGATGAAGGAGCCCCACAGGATCAGGTTCGAGAAGGGGGAGAGCCTGGAGGATGTTTACAGGAGAGTGGGGGAGTTTATAGATTTCGTTAAGGAAGAGCACAGGGAGGAAACTATAGCTGTGGTCTCCCACACGGTCCCGATAAGGTGTATGTACTGCGCCCTTTTAGATGTGGACCTTTCCAAGTTCTGGAGCTTTGGATGCGACAACGCCTCCTACTCGGTGGTGCTCATGGAGGAGGGGAGGAACGTGATCCAGAGGCTCAACATTACCTGCCATCTGGGGGAGCTGTATGTGGAAGCTCACAAAGCTCTTTAGTCTGATCCTTTTAGGCCTCGCCCTCGCCCAGCCTCTGAAGGAGAGCATCAGCCTTAAGGTCAAGGTGATAGGTAAGGTCGTCGAGGAAAAGCCCAAGCTCCTGCCCCCTGAGAGGCTTGAGATCGAGGAGGAGATAACATACATGGACCTCTCGAGCAGGCTCTTAGAGCCTCCTAAATACATCGAAGAAGCCCAGATAGAACCTCCCCCCGAGGGAAAGGGATGCGGGGAGCCCAAGGACAGGGCCTACTACAGGGCGGGAGTCAGATATTACCTGAAAGGGGATCTCAAAAGAGCTGAGAGCAGGATGCTCGATCTCCTCTCCCTACAGAACTCCCCCTTCATCCCCCAGGCCCAGTATATACTCGGCCTCATATACGCCCAGACTGACAGGGATAGAGAAGCCCTGGAGTTTTTCAAAAGCTCCTGCGAGGTTCCGCATCCATACGAAGGTCCAGCCTGCGAGGCCTACTACGCCCTGGAGTTTAAGCTGAGCGGTCAGCCCGTGGAAGCGGAAAGTCCTGACCTCTGGAGGAAAGTCTATCAGATAAAGACCGAAGGCAGAGTAGAAGCTCCCTCCTGTGAGGATACCGTATTCCAGGACTACTGCTCTTACGTCAGGGACTTCGCCCAGGGAAATGTGAACGAGGACTATCCCGAGAGCACGGAGCTCAGAAGGGCTATCGTTCTAATAGGTCAGAACTCTCTTGAAGGAGCCAGGGAGATCCTTCTCAGACACTCCAAACCTCTCAGCAAGTACAGGAACGAGGCCCTATACTACTTGGGAGTTGTATCCCTCCTCGAAGGGAACAGGAAGCTCGCCTACAGATACGCCTCCCTCTTAGAGACAACGGACCCTGAGCTCTCGAAGAACCTCTATCTGATAATCTCCAAGGGGGACATACTTCTCTCCAGAATAGCCTACCAGCTAACGGGCTCCAAAGAGGTCCTCAGGAGCGCCGGCATCCTCTCCTACAACTCGGGGAAGTTTGACCTCGCCTACGCGGAGTTCACAAAGGCTGGGGAGCACTTTCTGGCGGCCCTCGCCGCCCTGCAGGAGGGGGACTACGGGAGGGCCTACAGATCCTTGAAGGAGTCGAGGAGAAAGGACAGGGACTACTACCTCTGGCTCCTAGAGGTCCTCTACTGGCTGGGGAAGGACGAAGAGATGGAGGAGGTCCTGAACCAGATAAGGGAGAGGTTCCCAGATCTCTATAGGGAATACTACGGCTGGCTCATGTTCAAGAAGGAGAGATGGCTCGAGGCGTATAAATACTTTGAAGACCCCTACCACAGGGCCCTCGCCCTCTACAACGCGGGGAGGTATAAGGAGGTTCTGAATACGCTTAAGGAGGCGAACACTCTCAAGGAGAGGATACTCAAGGCCAAGGCCGCCCTCTCCCTCGGGAAGGGAAGGCTCGCGAGGAGCTTCCTGACAGATGAGAGCCCCGAGGAGATATACCTCAAGGGGCTCAGCTACTTCATAGAGGGAAGATACAGGGAGGCCATACCCTACTTCGAGAGACTCCTCAAAGAAGATGCCCTCAGGAGCAGGGCCATGCTCAGGCTCGCGGACTCCCACTACAACCTGGGAGACTACGAGAGGGCGAGAAGGATCTACAGGGAGATACTCACGCTGTATCCAGACTCGAAGGAGGCCCTCGACGCGACCCTCGCCCTCGCCCAGATAGAGCTCCAGCACCCGAGCCCAGAGCTCGAGAACCTGATAAAGGAGTTCGTCAGGAAGTTCCCCGACTCCCCCCTCGTGCCCGACCTCAGATACCAGCTGGCGAACCTCTACCTGAAAGAAGGTAAAGAGGAAGAGGCGAGGAGGATACTGGAGGATCTTCTAAAGGTCGAGCCCCTCAAAGGCAAGGTCCTCGTGAAGCTGGCCCAGCTGGAGGAGGACCCTGCTGAGAAAGAGGAGCTCCTCAAAGAAGCGATAAAGGTGAGCGAGGGAAAGGACAAGGAGAAGGCGATGGGGATGCTGATGAGCCTATATCTGCAGAGGAAGGAGTTCGAGAAGCTGGCGGACTTCCTCGTTCAGGGGGACTTTGACGACAAGAAAAAAGCCCTGGACCTCTACATGGAGGAGAACCTCCAGAAGGCGATAGATCTGTTCGAGAGGCTCATATCCGAGAGGCCCGAGGACGAGGAACTGAAAGAGGAGGCTCTTAAACTCTACGAGAAGACCAAGGGCAAAAAATATCTTCTCATAGCCAGGGAGAGCGAGAACAAGAAGGTAAAGGCAAAAGCCCTATACCTCCTTGGAAGAATAGAGAAGAAGAAAGACAAGAGGAAAGCCCTCGAGCGCTTCGTGGAGGTGGTCCTCACGGCGGAAGGGGCTCAGCCCTACTACAACAGGAGCATACTCGAGGCTGTGGACATACTTGTATCTCTCAAGGCGAGGAAGGACGCCTCCTGCCTTCTGGAGAAGCTCGATCCGAGATACCTGACCAAGAGAGATATCAAAAAGGTTAAAATCTTGAGGAAGAAGCTACCCAAGTGTGAGGTGAAGAAGTGATGGAGGGAGTCCTGACGGATCTGATGGAGCTGATAAGGAAAGGCGGGATAGTGATGTATCCCCTCATAATCCTCTCGGTCATCTCCTGGGTTTACATAATCGAGAGGCTTGTGAACCTGAGGATCTCTGCTTTCCTTCCCTCGAACCTGAACGAGGTGAAGGTGCTCCTCCAGAAGCTGGACGTGGACGGGGCGGTTAAGGTTCTCTCCCTCAACAAAGATCCTTTCTCTAGGGCCTTGAGACTTGCCCTGGAAGAGTATCTAAGAGGGAACAAAAGAAAGGCCGAACTCCTCTCCATAATGGAGAGCGAGCTATCTTCGGTGGTCCCGGCTGTAGAGAAGAACCTGATGCTCCTTTCAGCGATAGCTTCGATAGCTCCCCTCCTGGGCCTTTTCGGAACGATAACGGGGCTGATAAAGGTCTTCTCCGCCTATGCCTCCGTTCAGACGGAGGAGGCC
>JALWEK010000211.1:0-13979 GCA_027014185.1 Aquificaceae bacterium | reverse complement strand
CGATCCCCGCCCTTCTGGCCTACTGGATCTTCAGGAACATAGGAAACGACATAATAGATAAAGTGGAGAGGGAGGCAAAGGACATTCTAAATCTTCTGGAGTGAGGGATGAACTTAAGAAGAAGGGCACGGCTCGGGGCTGACGAGAGGGCTTACATAGACGTTGTCCCCCTCGTGGACACACTCCTGGCGGTATTTCTGTTCCTCGCGGTCCTTGCCTTCCAATCCCCTATAACCTTCCTGGCGGTCAAGCTACCCCAGGCGGAGAAGGGGGAGACACAGAGGATAAGGGCTGCCAAGGTCCAGATAACAAAGAACGGCTCTCTCCTCTTGGAGGGAAGACCCTCGGACATAAAGGGGATTGAGAAGTTTTTAAAGAGCAGGAAGCCCTCGTACCTAATAATAGAGGCGGACGAGGACGCAAAGCACAAGTTCGTGGTCTACGTGATGGACGCCGCCAAGAAGGCTGGCGTCGAGAACGTGATAATAGCCGTCAGAAAGAAGAGCTGAGATGTTCTTCCTCAAGAAGCTCCTGTCCTACCTCATTCTGCCTCCTGGAATATACATACTCCTCTTCCTCCTGATAGGTGTCCTGAGCAAAAGGAAAAAGATAGTCTCACTACTCGCCTACGCTGGAGCCCTTTCCCTATACCTAATCTCCATCGAGCCGGTGAAGGACCTTCTCTTCTACCCTCTCGAGAGCAGGTACAAGAGGCCAGAGGTTATAGAGGGAGACGTGATAGTGGTTCTCGGAGGAGGGGCCTACAACTCGGGATACCTGAAGGCCAGCTCCTACAAGAGGCTTATAACGGGCTTCCTCCTCCACAGGAAAACGGGAAGGCCTCTCATCCTCTCTGGGGGAGCATCCATAGGGACAATACCCGAGGCGAAGGTTATGAGGGATTTGCTCCTCGAGTTCGGCGTGGACGAGAAGGACATATACGCTGATTTCAAAAGTAGGGACACGAGAGAGAATGCTCTCCAGGTGAAGGGGATATGCAAGAAGGTGGGATGCAAAAAGCCCATACTCGTTACCTCCGCCTTCCACATGCCCAGAGCGGTGATGATCTTTAAAAAGGCGGGCCTCCCGGTAATACCCTACCCCACCGACTTCAAGTTCGAGGGCAGATACAACCTCTACAGCCTCTTCCCCAAATACAGCGTCTTCTACGACTCCTCGATAGCGATAAGGGAGTACATAGGACTCCTCTTTTACATGCTCTTCTACTGAAAGACCACCAGGTTGTCCCTGTGGATCACCTCCTCCTTGCTCGTCCCGAGGATCTCTTTCACCTGGTAGCCTTTCATACCCTTGACCTTATCTATCTCCTCCCTGGAGAAGTTCACCTTACCCTTCCCCACCAGTATCCCCGCAGGGTTCATTATGCTTACCACGTCACCCCTGGAGAAGTTACCCTCCACCTTCACAACTCCGGCAGGAAGGAGGCTTTTCCCCTCCTTGAGGGCCTTTACCGCCCCCTCGTCTATGAACACAACACCTTTTGGCTCTTCCATCATGGCTATAGTCTTGAGCTTCCTTCTCAGCCTCTTGCCTGCAGGTCTGAACAGGGTCCCTTTGGTTTTGAGTTCTCTCACAGATACGAGGTCGTCCCCCTTACCCGTGATTATGACGGGAACCCCTATCGACAGGGCGAGACGCGTTGCCTCTAATTTGCTCCTCATCCCACCGCTCCCGAACTCGCTCCCGGTTCCCTTAACAAGGGATAGAGCTTCCTCAACATCTCTCACCTCACCCACCACCCTACCTTCCTTATCCAGAAGGCCTCCCGCGGAGGAGAGTATAACGAGCAGGTCAGCCTTCATCATATAGCTCACGTAAACCGATAGGAAATCGTTGTCCCCGAATATAAGCTCGCTCACCGCCACCGTGTCGTTCTCGTTTATGATGGGAACGACTCCGAGCTCGAGCATCCTCTCCAAGGTATTCTGGGCGTTCTTAAACCTGTCCTCGTTCTCCTTTCTAAAGACATCGCTGGTTAGGAGAACCTGGCCCACAGTTAGGCCGTAGTTTGAGAAGACTGTATCGTACAGATGCATAAGGTAAGCCTGACCTATACCTGCGAGTGCCTGTCTCAACGTAAGTTCAGAGGGCCTCTCTCCAAATCCTAGCTTCTTAGCACCGCACAGAACCGCCCCGGAGGAAACCAGGAGAACCTCGTCTCCTCTGTCTTTCAGATCCTTAAAAGACTCGGCGAGCTTGGAGATAAAGCCTAAATCTATATCCCCCTTACCAGTTTGAAGAAGGTTAGAGCCTACCTTAAAGATTATCCTCATCTCAGCCTCTCTAAGAGCCTCAGGAAGAAGCTGGCCATCCTACCGAGCTCCTCCACCTTTATGCTTTCCCTCTCCGTGTGGCTGTCTTTCAAACTCCCGTATCCGAAGACCACACAGCTCAGGCCCGCCCTGTGGTAGTTGGCGGCGTCCGTCCAGGAGGGCATGGTTCCCTCTTTCAGCTCTTCGCCCACAGACTCCTTGAAGGCATCCTTTAGCAGATCTAAAAACTCGCTCCCTCTGAACCTTATAAAGCCCTCCGCATCCTCGCGTTCGTAAGTAACCCTGCAGGAGGTTTCGAGTTCCTTGATAGCCTCCTTCACCTTCTCCTCAACCTCTTCCCAGTTTTCCCCCTCGAAGATTTTGACCTCCATTAGGGCGTAGCAGCTCTTGGGGACTAGGTAGTTCTTAGAACCTCCCTTTATGTGTATCACGTTCACGGGCCTCCCGAGCTTCCTTTCCAAAAGATCTACCAGCCTCATGCATACCTTCACCGGGTTCTCGACCTTTTCGAATTCGGCAGCGTGAGCTCCCTCACCTTCCACTCTGATTGAGAACTCCAAGGCCCCGCTCTGCGATGTGCAAAGGAGGCCGTATGTTGGCTCGAGAACTAGACAGAACTCAGCTTTGGAGAAGGCTTCCTTAGCTATTTCAGATCCGAGTGCCGAGTTGTTCTCCTCATCCACAACGAACGCGAGGGATACAGGAATAACCTCTCCTGGGTACTTCTCCCTGAAAGCCTCTATAGCAGCCAGAAGGGATGCGAGGGCACCCTTTACATCGCTGGCTCCTCTGCCGTAAATTCTCCCTTCTACTTCCCTCGGTTTAAAGGCATCTCTCATGCCCGCAGGGGGAACAGTATCCACATGGCAAGAGATAAGAAAAGGCTTCTTTCCGTAGTAGATCAGGTTGAACCTACTCCCCTCCACAGGTTGTCTTTTGACGTCAAGCCCAAGATCCTTTAGTCTGTTCTCTATAAATCTCTGGATACTCTCTTCCCTCCCAGATACGCTGTTTATGGAGATAAGCTCTTTCAGAAGCTCCGCGGCCCTTCTTTCGAGTTTCATAGGAAAATAATTTATCTTAATCTCTAGTGAGCTACAGGCTTTTAGGGCTTGTCCTTGTAGTTGGCATACTTTCGCTGCTCTTCTGGAGTAAGCCTCAGATCTTGGAGCGTGTGGCCCTTAGAATAGAGGATACTAAGTTCCATGTAAGATCTCTCCTCGGTGCGGATCCGCGGCCCTCCGAAAATATTGTGGTCGTGGCTATAGACGAGAAGAGCGTGAACGAGCTCGGAAGGTGGCCCTGGAACAGAAAGGTAGTAGCAAAACTCATAGACAACCTCTTCGAGGCTAAGGTGGTGGCAATGGATATAGTCTTCTCTGAAAAGGAGGACCCTCAGAACGATGAGGCCCTCGCAAGTAGCGTGGCAGGGCACGGCAGGGTAATCCTGGGGTACTTCTTCAGGCTCAGCTCCACCCAGAGCGAAGACCAGGAGGCCCTGAGGCTTCTTGAGGACAGTGAGTTCTTAAGGTTCAAACTCAACTCTAAAGTAGTGGGACTCTTAGAGCCGCCTTATGTGGAGCTCAACATCCCTGAGATCTCTCGTGGGGCTCTTGCCCTTGGGTACCTGAACGCAGAACCTGACCCCGACGGAATATACAGAAGGTACACCTTGGCTTATATCTTCAGGGGAGGCGTTTACCTACCCCTTGCTCTACAGGCCCTTAGGTTCTACGAAGGTAAGGATCTCTATATGGAGCTTTCCGAAGAGGGTATAGAGAAGCTCGTATATAGAGGAAAAGAGGTTCCCGTGTACGATGGTAGATTTCACAAGATAAACTTCTACGTCGAGGATAAGCTAAAGCTTGTGTCGGCGGTGGATGTGATAGAAGGGCGCGTGGGAAAGGACTTCTTTAGAGGAAAGGCGGTTTTCGTGGGAGCTACCGAGATAGGTATATACGACGTGAGGCCAACCCCGATGAACCCCGTGACCCCAGGAGTATTCCTCCACGCCTTCACCTTCTCCAACTTTATATCCTCTCACTTCATAAAGTCGCATCCCATCCTGGACCTGTTTTCCCTGGTTCTTCTCGCGGGAGTTCCGGTGGTGGCTCAAAGGCTGAAAAACTTCAGGGCCAGGTTCTTGGGTTACCTACCGGTGCTTTTACTATATCCGGTTATATCCTTCGTCCTATTTTCCTACGCCGGTGTAGAGCTGAACCTCTTCTATCCCATGTCCGGCTTCCTCCTATCCCTTCTAGCTCAGGAGGGGATAAGCATCCTGGTTGCAGAGAAGGATGTAAGGGAGCTCAAGAGGGCCTTCAGCAGTTACGTTTCCCCCCAGCTTCTGCAGATAATAACCAGAAATCCAGACCGCCTCAAGCTTGGGGGAGAGAAGAGGAGGGTAACGGTTCTCTTTTCGGACATAAGGGGTTTTACATCCCTTTCAGAAAAGCTCGATCCAGAGAGCCTTGTGAATCTCCTGAACACATTCCTCACACCCATGACCGAGGTGATACTGAAAAACGGGGGGATGCTCGACAAGTACATAGGGGACGCGATAATGGCTCTATTCAACGCTCCCGTAAGCGTGGAAAGACACGCGGAGAAAGCCTGCAGCTCGGCGTTGGAGATGGTTAAACGGCTTGAGGATCTGAATCCAGAATTTGAGAAGAATTACGGGGTAAAGCTAAGTATAGGTGTGGGGATAAACACAGGGGAGGCGGTTGTGGGGAACATGGGATCTAAGCAGAGGTTCGATTACACAGCTATCGGGGATACGGTAAACCTCGCCTCCAGGCTGGAGGGTCTCACCAAGCTCTACGGCGTTAACATAATCCTGAGTGAGTTTACGAAGGAGGAGGTGGGTGATACCTTCCTAACGCGGAGGCTCGACGTGGTCAGGGTGAAGGGGAAGGAAGAGGCAGTCGCTATCTACGAGCTTTTGGAGGATACGGAGGAGAACAGAAAGATGGCGGAGGCTTTTGAAAAGGCACTGGATGAGTATATGAGAGGGAACTTCGAAACTGCCATGCTCCTCTTCGAGGAGGTCGGGATAAGGTTCGGGGATAGGGCCAGCAGTGTCTTTGTAAGAAGATGTAAGGAACTTATAGAGAGACCGCCCGAGAGGTGGACCGGTATATACGTGGCGAGGGAGAAGTGATGAGAATAAAGGTTCTGGGAGCTTACGGGGGGAGATACAGGGATCTGGGAACTACATGCTTTCAGCTGACCGAGCGGGTTATCCTGGACGCTGGAAACGTGATGAAGAGCTTGGGAAAAGACTGTCTGAAGATAGACCACGTTCTCCTTACCCACGCGCATCTCGATCACATTGTCGATATACCCTTCATGATCGATTACACCTTCAGGTACAGGGAAAGGCCCCTGAACATATACGGTCTCAGGGAGACCCTGGATGCGATAAAAGAACACGTAATGAACTGGAACATATGGCCTGAGTTTAGCTCCATAAGGCTCATAAACTCCGGGGACTACGCGGTTAACTACATCGAGATAGAGCCCTACGTCGAGTTCGAGCTCGAGGATTTAAGGATAAAGACGTTTCCAAGCAACCACACTATTCCTGCCCTCAGCTACGTGATAAAGAGGGATGGGAAGGGAGTTCTGATCACAGGGGACACTTATAAGAACCCTGAGGTATGGAATACGATAAACGGGGATTACGAGATAAAGGCTCTTATCACCGAGATATCATATCCCAGCTATATGCACAACTTGGCGGAGGTGAGCAAGCATCACACACCCAAGACGCTCAAGGAAGAGCTGGAGAACCTCGATAGAGATGTGGACCTTTACGTGATGCACCTCAAACCGAACTCGATAGAGGAGCTTTTGGAAGAGATAAAGGGGGAGCTGCCTCAGGTAAAAGTTCTACAGGATGGCGACGAAATTATAATATAGCCTTATAAGAGGAGGGAACCATGGAACCAACGAAGCTTACAGAGGAGCTGGTAAACCTGCTCAAGAGCAGAGGCAAAGAAGAGAGTTTTAAGCTCGGAGACATCCTCATGGAGGAAGGTCAGGAGTCGGACAGAATATACGTTATCGAGAAGGGTTTTGTAAACGTTACGAAGAAGGATCCTATGGGGAACGACGTACTCATAGGTACCGCTGGCCCGGGATCGATAATAGGGGAGATGGGGGTTTTCATGGGGATAGAGAGGACGGCAACCGTAAGGGCTGTATCAGATCTAAAAGCCATCAGCTTCGGAAAGGACGAGTTCTTGGAGGTTATCAGCAGCGTTCCGGAAGTCTCTTCCTATATAATCGGTGTCCTGACGAAAAGGCTTTACAACCTGAACAGGAGGCTCATAAACGCTATAAACTCGAAGCTGATGATAGTTATGGGAAATTACATAGTGGATAAGCTGAGGGACACCGAGCCCATGGGAGAAGGAAAACTTACCTTCGACCTCTCAACCGCTGCCCTGGAGACGGGACTCGACATAGAGAAGGTGGTAACGGCTCTAAACAACCTCGCCAAGGCCGGTGTAATACACGATTACAAGCTCATAGAGGAGATCAAAGACGGCGAAGGGGAGGGTGAGGAGAAGAGGACTGTAGCTGAGCTCACGGCCGATCCACAGCAGATAAAGTCCTATCTGAAGACGATCTCTTATATCTGACCAAGAAAATTCCCAGCAGGAGGGATAACAGGCACAGGGCTCCGGCGGAGGCAACTACGAATATGGTTCCATCGTACCAGAACTTCATAGGGTATATTCTCAAAAGGGTGTCGGTGTACTTGAACTTCCACGAGTAAGGATCGAAAACGCAGTTGTGGAACAGCTCGAAAGCCAGATCGTAGTTTGTGAACGAAAAGACCGCTGACGCGGTAGCGAGAGACAAAGAAAACAGGGAGGCCGCTATAAGGGCCTTGCCTACAAGCCTCAGATCCCTTAGATAAATCAGTGCTAAAGCGGAGACGGCAACGGACAGGTAAACCAAAGGAAAAAATCTGGAGAGGAAGTTCTTAACGTCCTTCATGTGCTTTATCTCCCTTCGGTTGAAAGCCGGTCTGCCGTCGGGAAGTCTCGCTTTTTTAAACTCCTCCATACCCTCGTCCGAGAGGACAGCTTTGAGCCCCAGCTTGGCCAGATACTTCCTGTAATCGTCGGGAAGTCCATACCTATCTTTGGGAAAATTCGCCTTAGAGTACTCCCAGTCTATGAACCACTCGTTGAAGGCTATCCGGGTAGGTATGCCGAAGAAGACCAGGGGGCTCAGGATAACTACGAGAGCTGTGGCAACGAGCTTATCAAGACCGCCCTTCTTTCCAAGCATCTTATGAGCTCCCCTACCCCTTCTCTCCTGATAAAGTATATTCGACCACCCAGAGGATCTCCTCTCTCTTTAAGAGGGGTTATCCTCACGTATCCGAGTTCTCTCGAGGAGACATAACCTGTAAGGTAGTTGGGATCATCGCTCCAGCACAGCTCCGCCAGCACCCCACAGCGGACGTTCTTAAGGGCTATGGCAAGGGCGTCCAGGGTTCTCTCCGTAAAACCTCTTTTCAGAAGCTCTTTCCTCACCGCGGAGCGGTCCTTCCAGTCCACCCTGACCGTCCTTACACCCCTCTCGAGGTTCGGCTCTAACCTATCCCCTGTTTCCACATCTAAGAGGACTGCCCCCCTCATGTTTCCACCCTTGGGGCTGGCTCCCCTGGAAAGGAGGTTTAAACCCTTCTTCGCAATGTCTTCTGGAACTCCTGAGAGCACGAGCTCTTTCAGGGCAAAATCCCTGCCCTCCTCAACGCTCCTGAACTCGTGGGAGCTGATGGGCATGTTAAACTCGAGCTCCTCGACCTCCTCCAGCCTCTCGAGCGTCAGTTTCATAAAGTCGTGCTCACCGGGTCTTCTTAGGAGCTCGCACAGAGTAGAAGGTATATACTCCTCAGAGATTATCCTCTCCGCGCCGGAAACGTGCCTTCCCTTAAGGGAAGCCCTCATCCTGAGACTCAGGAGAGGCATTCTTTAATCTTCTCCTCGCTGACCGGACTTATCACCCCTTTCTCGGTGATTATGGCTGTTATGTTCTCTGCGGGCGTCACATCGAAGGCTAAGTGCAGTGCGGGTGTCTTCTCAGGAGCTATAGGAGAGCCGAGACAGTTCTTGAGCTCCTCTGCACTCCTCTCCTCTATTGGGATGGCTTCGCCGCTTCTGATAGATAGGTCGAAGGTAGAGGATGGGGCGGCGACGTAGAAGGGAACGCCGTGCTCTTTGGCAAGTACCGAGAGGGTGTAGGTTCCTATCTTGTTCGCCACATCTCCCCTCGCGGTTATCCTGTCCGCTCCAACTATCACGAGATCCACGAACCCTTTATTCATCAAAAAACCCGCGGTGGAGTCGGTTATGAGCTTGTGGGGTATTCCCTCCTTGAGGAGCTCCCAGGCGGTAAGTCTCGCTCCCTGAAGGTAGGGCCTGGTCTCGTCAACCCAGACCTGGATGTCCTTTCCCGAGTAGTGAGCGCTCCTTATAATCCCGAGAGCTGTACCCCAGCCTGCGGTTGCGAGGGCCCCTGTGTTGCAGTGGGTCAGGACCTTCGCTCCCTCGGGTATCAACCCGCTTCCCAGCTCCCCCATCCTTTTATTAGCCTCGTAGTCCTCTTTTTCTATCAGCTTCGCCTCTTCCTCCAAGTCCTTCCTGGAGCTCAGGGCGGACATCATCCTGTCCAGAGCCCAGAAGAGGTTGTAGGCGGTGGGTCTGGTATTTTTCAGGACCTCGTAAACCCTTTCCGGGCTCTCCCCGGCCTTAAGGCCGAGAACAAAGCCGTATGCGGCAACACATCCTATTGCGGGAGCCCCCCTCACAGCCATGTTTCTTATCGCCTCCGCAACCTGTAGGTGGTCCCTGAGATCCAGCCAGACCTCCTCGTGAGGGAGCTTCCTCTGGTCTAAGAGGAGAAGATGGTTCCCTTTCCAGTAAAAGGCTTTAACTTCCATGACTATGCGTCTGTGTTCTGAGAGCATCAAGCACTCCTAGAACTCCAAGGAGTAAGAAGCCCAAGATGATAACCCCAACTACCAGATAAACAAAGAAGTTACCCACGTCCACCCTTTGACCTCCCGATATTCAATATAGTACAGAGCGAGGGGGGTACGAGCAATACAATAATATGGATAACTTCTCAACAGGTCAGAAAAGTAAGCCACGCTTCCTGCGAGGGCTATGGCTATTCCCTTACTTATCTCTTTGAACATCACGCTCCGTACTTCTTGAGCCTGTGAGCGTTTGCAAGGAGTAGATTTATAAGCTTCTTGGCCGGCATAATGCCGAGCTCCCCTTTAAGGCACTCCCTCTCGGTGAGTCTCTCGGATGTTCCTCCCAACACGTAAGGGGAGTGAACTAGCAGTGGAACAGGATGCCACGAGTGGCCCTTTATCTTCGAAGGTGTGGAGTGGTCCCCGGTTATGGCGAGAACGTCGGGTTTTAACTCCAGGAACCGGGGTAGATGCCTGTCGAAGTCCTCTATAACCGAGACCTTGCCTTCCCAGTTCCCGTCCTCCCCGTACGAGTCCGTTTTCTTTATGTGAACGAAGAAGAAGTTGTAGCTCTCCCATACCTTTTTAAGTGCCTCTATCTCATCCTGTATGCTTGCGCCCTCGAACTCTATTAGATCCATACCCACAAGGCTCGCAAGCCCCTTGTACATCGGATATACGGCTATACAGCAGGGCTTAACTCCGAACCTCTCCTCCATGGTGGGTATCTTGGGCTTTTGGGCAAAACCTCTTAAAAGTAGGTAGTTCGCCTTAGGCTCGTCCCTGAGTATCTGGGATACCCTATCTATGAACTTCTTTACAACCTCCGCAACCCTCTGGGCGTTAGAATTTTTCCCAACAGGCTCTAAGGGTTCCTTACCTACCTCCTGGGGGTCGGTGTCGTTTATCTCGTCGCTACCCTCGGGCAGGTCTTCGGGAAACCTGAGAACTATCGCAACCCTGTGTTCCATACCGGGGGCTATTATTACCTGCACCCCGTCTATCTTCTTTATGTTCTCCTGTATCTTCCTAGTTATCCTTTTGTTCTCCTCCGTGGGTATCCTCCCGGCCCTTCTGTCCTTTACCACAGGTCTGCCGCCAACGTACTCTACGGTGGCGTAGTTTCCCCTTATGGCTACGTCAGTGTGTTTGACCTCAAGTCCGAGTCCGAGAGCCTCAAGGATGCCCCTTCCTATCCGATACCTGAGAGGGTCGTATCCGAATATGCCTAAGTGTCCCGGCCCGCTTCCCGGGGTTATGCCGTAATCCACCGGTATGTGCATACCAAGTGCCGAAACCTTGGCAAGAGCGTCGAGGTTGGGCGTCCTTGCGAGCTCGAGCTCCGTCTTACCATCCTTTGCGGGGAGCCCACCCAGACCATCAAGGACTATAAGGAGTATCTTGGAGTTGTTCATTTCAACGAGCCCTTCGAGCACGTCCATAACTTTAGTATGCCACAGCTTCTCTCCGTTAAAATGTTCCTCAAGCCTAAAGGAGGTAATGGGTATGAGGAGAGAACTCGGAGGGCTGAGCCTCTTACTTCTCGCGGGAGCCGTCTTTGCGGGAGGGTACAAGATACCCGAGCAATCCCTTCGCTCTACCGGAACGGCGGGAGCATACTTTTCCTCCGCGAACGCGCCGGACGCATCTTACTACAACCCTGCCAACATGAGCTTCATGAAGGACGGCTGGGGACTGGAAGTGGGAATGAGATACATAGTTCTTCCCAGCATAAAGTTCAACGGGAGTGTGGATACTCAGCCTAATCAGAATTTTTCCTCTGAAAGGGAAGACTTTCTAGTCCCTTACTTTCACTACGTTAGTCCGAAGGTAGGTGCTCTCAGGTTTGGCTTTTCCTTCACCACACCGGGAGGGCTTTCCAAGAGCTGGGAGGATAATGCAGCCGAAGCTTATGCGAAGACCTTCCACCTTGAGGTGTATGAGGCAAGTTTTGCCGTTTCCTATGCAATAAGTGACTCTCTGTCAGTAGGTGGCGGTCTGAGAGGTATTTACTCAAGAGGTGAGGTTGAATATAGCAGACCTCACCCTTCACTGCCCGTGTATATATACCAAGTGCATATGGAAGGCGACACGAATATATTACCAGGAGGCTTTTTATCAGTTTCGTATAAGCCCAATAAAAATATAACTTTATCTGCACTATATAGAACTAAAGTGGATTTAAAATTGAAGGGCAATGCTGAAGGTTCTTTCTTGGATAGTAGCCTGTCGCCTTATCCATTCGATACAAGCGGTGAGGTTACAGTACCCTTACCTGCAGAGTTAAGGTTGGGTGTTTCATATAAATTAATTAGAACAACTTTTGAATTTACATACGAAAGGACTTTCTGGTCAGCTTACGAAAAATTGGATTTTAATTTTGGAGATCCCAAGGTGGAAACTGAAAAAATAGGTGGTACGGGAGATCCTTTAGGGACTCCAAAACCCAAAGACTGGAAGGACACGAACACCTACCGCCTCGGTATAATGCACGACTTCAACGAGAAGCTAACCGGTATGCTCGGTATAGCCTACGACGAAACTCCAGTTCCCGAAAGGACCCTCGGTTTCGAGCTTCCCGACTCGGACGGATGGATCTTCTCCCTCGGTGGTATCTACAGGCCGGAGCCTAAGGTGGAGATAGGGGCGGCATACCTGTACTTCATGAAGAAGGACAGGAGCGTGACAAACGACCGCATAGACGGAAAGTTCAAGGACATATCCGCCCAGATGCTTACACTCTCCATAGCTTACTCCTTTTGAGGAAGGAAAGATGCATTACAGGTTCAGAAACTTCTACGAGTTCGTAGAGGAGAACGCAAGGCGTTTCTCGAAAAAGCCCGCCCTCTTCGAGGAGAAGATCAAGGTAAGGTGGAAAGAGCTCAAGCACTACGTGGACTCCTTCGCCCGATACCTCGAGCTGATAGGGGTTAGGAAGGGCGACAACGTGGCGATGCTCATGAGCAACTCCAAGGAGTTCATAATAGCCTTCCTCGCCATAGGGAAGCTGGGGGCGGTCCCGGTCCCCCTCAACACCTTCCTCAAGAGGGCAGAACTCGAATACATACTCAAAGACTGCGGTGCAAGGCTGATAATAACCCAGGGAAAGTTCACCGATCTTCTGAAGGGAATAGAGGAGAACACGGAGATCGAGAAGTTCATCTGGTCCGAGGGGGCACCTCTGCTGGATGAGAGGAACCTCAGCTTCGAAGAAGGCCTTACCATAGAAGACTACGAGCACATAAAACCTCAGGCGGACTTGGAAGACCTGGCTGTGATGCTCTACACCTCCGGAACGACGGGAAAGCCCAAGGGGGTCATGCTCACCTACAAAAATATCTTCTCGAACATAGAGAACATAGTGAGGGTATTCGAGATAAAGCCAAAGGATAGGTTCATAGTCTATCTTCCTATGTTCCACGCCTTCACTCTCACCGCAACAGTCCTCCTTCCCCTCTACATCGCGAGCCCTATAGTGATAGTAAAGTCCATCATGCCCTTCTCCAACGTGATAAAGCAGACGCTCTTGAAGAGGGTTACCGTCTTCATGGGGGTGCCCGAGGTCTTCAACGCTCTCTCCAAGGCAAAGCTCCCCTGGTACTTCATGTGGTTCAACCGCATAAGATACTTCGTCTCAGGAGGCGCTCCCCTCCCCCTCGATACCTTAGAGAGGATGAGGAAGAAGTTCAAGAGGGCGGTTCTACTGGAGGGATACGGACTGAGCGAGTGCTCGCCGGTGGTCTCGGTGAACCTTCCCCACAAGCAAAAGCCCCTCTCGGTAGGCCCGCCCCTTCCGGATTACGAGGTCAAGATAGTGGACGAGGAGTTGATGGAGCTTCCCACGGGAGAGGTTGGGGAGATAATAGTGAAGGGAGACTGCGTTATGAAGGGATACTACAACAACCCCTACGAGACGGAAAACACCATAGTGAACGGCTGGCTCAGAACCGGAGACCTCGGATACGTGGACGAGGATGGCTTCATCTACATAGTGGACAGGAAGAAGGACCTTATAATCTGCAAGGGCATGAACATCTACCCGAGGGAGGTAGAGGAGGTTCTGATGAGCCATCCGAAGGTGGACCTCTGCGCCGTTGTGGGCAGGAAGGATCCTAACCACGGGGAGATACCGGTAGCTTTTATAAAACCTGTTGAGGGTGAAGAGCTGAGCGAGTCGGAGCTGAGGAGCTTTCTAAAGGACAAACTCGCCAACTACAAGATACCGAGGCAGTTCATATTTGTGGAGGACCTTCCTAAAAACGCCACAGGAAAGGTTCTGAAGAGAGTTCTGAGAGAGAAGCTAAACAAGGGGGAGTTCGACAAGGTCCGGTAGGCCACTCACCTTCCTCTTCGTCCCCCTATCCGGGTTTTCCACGAAGACCTCCACTTCCGTGCACCTGGAGGTTTCTTTAATGTTCTCAAGGAACTCCCTCGCCTGCTCCTCCTGTCCGAGGGCGAGGTTTATAAGTCCAAGAAGTAGATACTTCTCGTGGCAGTCTGGAGCTATGAGGAGCCACTTGGTGGCTTCTAAGTACTTGAACTCGGTTATATACCTCATCCCCTTGAAGAGGGGATCCTTCTCTCCTTCGAGGTCAGACCTTCTTAGCCTCTTCCCTTCCCTGTATAAGACTATCCTGAACCTTACCCTCATCGGATATAAGGTTATATATCTCTTCGAGTTT
>JALWEK010000210.1 GCA_027014185.1 Aquificaceae bacterium | reverse complement strand
CTCTGGCTTATCTTCCCCGGGGAGAGGGCGATCGAGATCTTCTCACTCAAAGGTGATGGATATGAGGTTTGCTCTTTCGGTTATGAGAACGGCAGTGTAAAATCCTGCCTTCTGAAGGATTTTGAGCTAAATTTAGAAGAGCTTTTTAAGGAGGTGCAGTGATGCAGAAGACCGAGCACGTTCAATACAATAGAGCAGGGCAGAGGGTAGTTTCTCCCGATTACCTTCTCTTCGAAGCTCCCAGAGAGAAGCAGTTCATGACAGGATCTGAAGTAGTCAAAGAAGCTGTCAAGAGGGCGAGCGTGGACGCCTCGGTCTCTTACCCCATAACGCCCCAGTCCGAAGCTGCGCATCTGATAGGGGAGCTCTGGGTAGAAGGGTACGTCGGCGTTTACTTCAGAGGTGAGTCAGAGTTCGGAGTCATGTCCGAGATAGCGGGCTGTGCAATGGCCGGTGCGAGATCCATCACCACAACCTCGGGACCCGGAACCCTGAGGGCTATGGAAAACTTCCCCATGTGGGCAGGATCCAGGCTCCCCATACAGCTCGTCCTGATGGCAAGGGGTGTGAACTCCCCCCTCAGCATACAGCCCGACAACCTGGAGATGTCCTTCCTCCTCGATACAGGATGCATGATCTGGCACGCGGAGAACGCTCAGGAACTCTTTGACATGATACTTGCAGGCTTTGTGGTGGCGGAACAGCCCGATGTTCACGTCCCCTTGATAACTGCAATAGATGGCTTCTTCATATCCCACACGAGGGAGGCCGTTATGCTCCCTCCAGACGATATAGCCCTGCCTCCATACAACCCCTATAAATCTCCAATGGTTCCCCTCGACATGGAGATGGCTCCAGGTAGGTTCCTCAGGGACCCCTACGTTATGAAGTCCAACTACATATCCTATGCAGCCCACACAAGCTGGCAGTTCGAGGTAAGGGCTGCCATAGAGAGGTCCAGGCCTTACGCTAAGCATTACCTGAGAGGCCTGATAGAGGAGTTCGGAGACCCCGAGGCTGAGATCGTCTTCGTCGCTTCCGGAACAGCTGCGGCTCAGGCCAAAGAGGCAACCCTCATGCTCCTCCACGAGGAGGGGGTCAAGGCTAGGGTTGTCAGGCTCAAGACCATAAGGCCCTTCCCAACTCAGGAGCTGATAGAGGCTCTCAGAGGTGCCAAATACGTTTTCGTTCCCGAGTTCAACGTTATAGGATGGCTCGAGAGGGAGGTAAGACGTGCCCTCTACGGGAACCTGGACGTCCCCGTTATAGGTTCCCCGAGGGTTGCGGGCGGAATGACTATGCCTCCCGAGTTCATAGTCAAGGAAATTCTCCAATTCCTTGGAAAGGAGGTGAAGCATGTCGTATAAGATCTTCAAGATAAACGAGGACCTTAAAGAGTTCATGCCCCCCGAGGTCATAGACCTCGAGGAGAAGGCCACCTGGGGCAACCCCAAGAGGGGAGTTATGGATCTCCCCTACGCCAAGGAGCTCATAGAGGAGCACTCCCTCTGCGCGGGATGCCCAGAGTCAGCGGCCTTCAGATACATACTCGCCTCACTACCAAACCCTGAGGACACGATAATTGTAAACTCCACGGGCTGCACATCCCTCGTCTTCCCCCACATAGCCCTCCACACGGTCCACTCCCTATTCGGAAACCAGAACGCGGTAGCGTCGGGAATAAAGAGGGTTCTCGAGTGGAGGTTTCCCGACAAGGTTAAGGACGTTGTGGTCCTTGCCGGAGACGGTGCTACCGTCGATATAGGTCTCGACATGACCCTCCAGTCCTTCTTCAGACAGGAGAAGATCACGACAATATGCTTCGACAACGAGGTCTATGCCAACACGGGAGGCCAGGAGAGCGGGATGACCGTGAAAGGACACGTCTTTAAGATGGCCCCCAAGGGCAAGCAGTGGGACAAGGTCCCCATGTGGCAGATCGCTATAGACTCGGGATGCCACTACGTGGTCAGGATGACCGTTTCCTCACCCAAGAAGGTTGAGAAAGTTATCAAGCAGGCCATATACGTTGCCAGAGAAGTGGGACCCACCTACATACACCTCTACACACCCTGCATCCTAGAGATAGGTCTCAACTCCGACGACGGCCTTGAGGAGATGAGGAGGACCGACAAGGAGAGATTCAAGTTCTTCGAATACATGACCGACGAGGCGAAAGAGGTCATACAGAGGAAGAAAGAGGAGGGTCTGCTATGAGCCAGCCTAAGAGGAGAAGGATAAACGTCAGGATGCCTGCAATAGGCGGGCAGGGTGCGGTTACTGCCGCCCACATAATGGCCACAGCTGCGGATCATGCAGGATACTACGCGGTTTCGAACCCCTTCTTCGGAGCGGAGAAGAGGATGGCGCCCGCGGAAAGCTACGTGAGGATCGGGATAGATCCTATCTACGACAGAGGAGAGGTGGTTTACCCGGACGTGATAATGGTCTTCCACTCCCAGGTGATCACGATGGGCAAGTCCTACACGATGCCCTTTTACTCGGGGATAAAGAAGAACGGCCTTATTATCATCAACACAGAGGAAGACCTCCTGACCGACAGGGACCACGAGTATCTGGAGTCTCTCAATGTCAAGGTCTTCAACTTCCCAGCCACCAAGTTTGCCATGGAGATAGCGGGAACCGAGCTAGCCACCAACATGGCGATGCTGGGAGCCTTCTTCGGAGCCACGCAGATCGTGGGTATGGACTCGATAGAGGAAGGTATAAAGGCGAGGTTCCTGAAGAAGTTCGTAGCTTCTGGTGGAACGATGTCCCTGGACTCGGCTATAGAGAGGAAGTTCAAGAAGAAACTTGAGTTGATAGAGAAAAACATAAACACCGCGAAGGCTGCCTACGAAGTAGCCCAGGAGTGGGCGCGGGACCAGGGAATGGAGGTATGGCTACCCAAGCCACAGGAGGTGGCCAAGGTATAACTACCACTGGGAGGTTATCTTAGCCTTCTTGTTTATAAACTTGTCCACCGCTAGGGCGGCCTTGCAGCCGTCCGCCGCGGCTATCACCGCCTGTTTGATATTGGTGCAAAGCACATCTCCGGCGGCAAAAACTCCGGGAACCGAGGTCATCATCTCCTCGTTCACCACTATGCAGTTTCCCTCCGTCATCTCCACCTGACCCATGAGGAAGTCCACAGAGGGCTTCGTTCCTCCCAGGAATATAAACACACCGTTCACCTCAAGGAGCTTCTCCTCCTGGTTTGCAACGTCTTTGAGCTTTAGACCTTTCACGAGCTGATCTCCCACTATCTCCAAGACCCTGTGCCTCAGAAGAACCTCAACGTTCTCCAGGCTCTCGAACTCCTCTAGAACCTCTTGGGGGGCCTTTATCTTGCTTCCCGGAACCACGAAATAGACCTTGCTGGCAAACCTCGCTATAAACTCGGCCTCCTCTATACCGTAGTCGTCCTCGCCTATCACGGCAACTGGCTGGTCCTTGAAGAAGGCCGCATCGCACACACCGCAGTACGAAACCCCTCTACCGAGGAACTCTTCTTCACCCTTGAACTTGTTAGCTCTCTCCATGGCCCCGGAGGCCACTATGACCGCTTTTCCCCTGAACTCCCTTCCGTCTATGGTAAAGACCTTCTTTACCTCGTCCGAGAAGTCCGTAGCTATCACCTTGCCCCTCACGAACTGGGCCCCGAAGCTCTTCGCCTGCTCCCTCATTATCTTCAGAAGGTCGTATCCGGAAACCGGCCCGGGAACACCGGGGTAGTTCTCTATCTGCTGGGTCACCCCTAGGGCTCCGTCGGCTTCGGCTCTGTAGAGAACGAGGGTTTTCAATCCGGCCCTAGCCGTATATATGGCGGCGGTGGACCCGGCGGGCCCTGCCCCTATGATTATCACGTCGTAGATCTCCTCAGGCTGGTAGTTCAGACCGAATCCTACGCCCATCTTCTTACCTCCGAAAGCTTCCCTGTGAGCTTACTCCAGAGCCTCGTAAACCTTACCAACTATCTCCTCCGAGGGTTTCAAGGTCTTCCTTCCCGGCTCCCACTTGGCCGGGCAGGCCTCGTCGGGATGGCTCATGAGGTAGAGGTTCGCCTTCATCTTCCTCACGAGCTCTTCGGCGTTCCTTCCCACGTTGTAGTAGTTTATCTCAGCTCCGACGAGAATTCCATCCGGATTGATTATAAAGGTACCCCTTAAGGCAAGCCCTGTATCCTCGTCATACACGTCGAACATCTTTGAAACCTTACCGGTTGGATCCGCACCCATGGGGAACCTGACGTTCTCCAAGAGTTTTTCCGACTGCTGCCAGGCAAGGTGAACGTACTTCGTGTCGGTGGAGACTGAAACCACCTCCACTCCCATCTCGGCAAGCTCGTCGTAGTGCTCCGCCAGATCTGCAAGCTCCGTCGGACATACGAAGGTAAAGTCAGCCGGATAGAAGAAGAGCACCAGCCACTTCCTCTCCCTGATCATGTCCTCAAGGGATATCTTCCCGAAAGATCTTGTCTTCGGGTCGTAGATCTCCAGCTCGAAGTTCGGCACCCTCTGACCTACCTTAACCTTCTCCATATCTCTAACCTCCTTTCGGGTTTATTGAAAAATGTTCTCACTTAATAAGATTTGTCAATATGATACTCGTCAGGAATTCAGTATCTCGGGCGATATGAGAGTGTCCCTCCTGAATATCTCCCTCTCATGGGGATAGTCGGACCTGTAGTGGACCCCCCTGCTCTCCTTCCTCGACAGAGCTCCCTCAACGGTAGCCAAGGCAACGAGGAGTATATCGAAGAGCTGTCTATTCTCCCGCGTGGGTTCACAGGCTGTACACCTCCTTATCCAGCTCTCCACTCTGTGCCTCGCCTTGTGAAGCTGGGAACCTTCCCTCTCGAGCCCTACCATCTCCCACATGAGGTTTCTGAGCTCTTTAAAGTCGAAGTCCGGTTTGGACATACCTTTTTTAGAGTTCCTGAACCTAGCCCTGGAAAGTTTTAGGTACTTGATGTCCAGGTAAACTCTATAGGCGGCCCTGTAACCGAATACAACCCCTTCGAGCAGAGAGTTGGAGGCGAGCCTGTTCGCCCCGTGAACACCTGTGCAGGAACACTCTCCTACGGCGTAAAGCCCTGTAAAGGAAGTTCTGCCGAAGGTATCTACCTCGAGTCCTCCTATGTAGTAGTGGGCCGCCGGAACGACGGGGACGGGCTCCCTGTAAGGGTTTATACCTCTCTCCTTTAGAAAGCTCACTATGGTAGGGAACCTATCCTCGAGTCTGATCCCTCTCTCTGCAACCGGTCTGAAGTCAAGGAAGACCTCCTCCCCACTTCTGAGCATGTTGAATATTGCCCTCGCAACCACGTCACGGGGCTGCAGCTCGTCCACAAACCTCTCCCCCTTCGAGTTTACCAATATTGCCCCTTCGCCCCTTACAGCCTCGGATATGAGAAGGTTTGTGCCTTTAAGGACGGTAGGATGGAACTGAACGAACTCCGGGTTCTTTATGCTCACGCCCGCCCTGAAGGCTACACCTATACCATCTCCCCTTACCTTGGAAGGATTTGATGTGTGTCTGAACATGGAGGCGGCTCCACCGGTAGCGAGCACCAGGGCGGATGTCCTTATCACCTTAAGTGAAGATCCGTCCCAGTACAGGACGCCCGCCACCGAATCCTCCCCGAGTATCTCCTGGAGCTCCCCGCTAATTATAGGTATCTTCAGATCCTTCACCCTATCGAGCAACTTAGTGTATATCTCCCTGCCTGTGTAATCCTTTACCTTCAGGACCCTAGGATAGGAATGACCACCTTCGGTGGTGGTTGAGTAAAACCCGTTCTCCCTGTCGAACTCCACACCCCACCTCTCGAGATCGGTTATCCTCATAACCCCGTCGCTTACCATTATGTAGGTAGCCTTCTCGTCGTTGAGGTACCTGCCTGCCCTCAAGGTATCCAGGAGATGAACGTAAGGACTGTCCTGGGGGTGGACCGCTCCAGCTATACCTCCCTGGGAGTAGTAGGTGTTCCCTATGCCTCTCGTGAGCAGAATTGGAGATAGACCTAGCTCCTTCAGAACTATGGTGGAGGTGAGTCCGGCTATACCGCTCCCGCAGACAAGAACCTGGGCTTCCTCTTCGGGCAGCTTCGATGTATCAAACTCCAGAAAGTATCTCATTACCTATTCTGAGGATGAGGTTGGTGAGCCTGTCGGGATCGTGCCTCACGAAGCTGTCCTGCTCGCCGATCAGGTCCTCCGCATAAACGTTTATGCCCCTCTTGGATATCCTGCCAACGTCGGGAACGACAGGCTCCTGGCCTTCGGAGATGTACCTTCTCAGTATGTCGTTGGGTGGCATCTTGGTGTTCACCACTACCGCATCTACCCTCTCCAGACCGGAGAACCTCAGGAATGTATCCAGGTGGTCGTGCGCCGTAAAGTTATCCGTCTCTCCAGGCTGGGTCATGGCGTTCACTATATAAACCTTCAGGGCTTTAGATCTCTTCACAGCTTCCCTTATATCTTCTATGAGCATATTCGGTATTATGCTCCTGAACAGGCTACCCGGACCGAAGAGGATCATGTCGGCGGTCTCTATGGCGGCTATAGCCTCTATGGGGGCCTTGGCCTCCCTAGGTTCTATCCATATATCCTCTACCTTCGCTCCTTTCTTCTTGCCGTACTCGGTTATCTCCGCCTCGCCCTGAACCACCTCTACGTCGGAGAAAATGGAGACGAGGTGAACGTCCTCCACGGTCGAGGGGATTATC
>JALWEK010000209.1 GCA_027014185.1 Aquificaceae bacterium | reverse complement strand
AAGATGATGGTCTCGAAGAATCCTCCAGACAGCCTCCCACATTGCGATCGCCCCGGCAGAGCCCACGGTCAGGGATGGGGTCTTTCCGCTCATGGGTATGGTAAGGATCTCATCCGACATGTCCAGCAAGCCCTTGGAGACCCCCTTGTCCTCCGAGCCGAGTATCAAGGCACAGGGCAGGACTATCTCAAACTCCCTTATGTCCCGACCCCCTTTCTCTATCGCGAAAACCCATCCTCCCATATCCTTGAACTCCCTGAGTGCTCTCTGGAGGCTGGAAACCTTGGATATCTTAAGGTGAAAGATAGCTCCCGAAGAAGCCTTCACCACGGTCTGGTTAATAGGGGATGTCTTTTCCTTAGATATAAGAGCCCCAACACCTCCGAGAACCTCACAGGTCCTCAGCAGGTTTCCCACGTTCTGAGGGTCGGTTATGTGGTCTATGACAACAAAAAAGGAGTTCTTCTCGATAGCTTCCGAAAACAGCTCCCCAGGATGCACGTAGGAAATGGGGCTCAGGAGCGCCACAATACCCTGGGTCTTCTTGGTTCCAGCGAGCTCCTCGACCTTCTGTCTAGAGACCTTCTGGAGCTTCACGCCTCTCTCTTTTGCGAGCTTGACGAGTTCCCTTGGAGGGTGGGAGTCGTGGGCCACGTAGATCTTCTCTATCTCCCTTCCCGCTCTGAGGGCCTCGATTACAGGGTTCCTCCCGTGCACGGTGAGTTTTTCCATGGATTAATTCTACTACTTAATCTCTAACTTATTAGTATTAGAAAATCTTATAATAATTATTCAAATTTTTTATTGTAAAGATACTCAAAAGATATTAAATATTAGACTAATAAAATTTGATAAAATTAATATCAAGGAGGTAGAAGAATGAGATACCTTCTGAGTGCGCTCGTTATAGCCCTCGTAGGTATAGTGGTGGGAGCTGGCTCAGGTAGTTACCTGACCTACAACAACGTGATGAGGAAGGTGGGTAGCATTCCCGCCTCGCCGGTGGTGCTCCAGGCCAAGTACGACAAGAAGAAACACCAGATAGACTACTCCATACTGAACCCTGGAACGCTCCCTCTCACGATAGTGGAGAAGGGCTTTGTCTTCAGACCAGGTAAGGAGACGAAGGAGAAGGCCTACGTTGTTGCAGACATACCCGCCAACATAGCGCTACCCCCCGGTGTTATAACGATGGTATCCCTGAAGCTGAAGGAGGAGACCGAAAAGCTCAAGATAGGGGACGTCGTGGTGGTTACGTTCACCTACACGCATCCCCTATCCAAGGACCTATATACGGTAGTCCATCCCTTCACCTACAGCGAAGGGACAAAGAACTCGGTCAAGGAGGGTAAGTGATGAGCGCCGAGAGAGCTACTTGGTGGTCTGTGTTCGCGGTCTTCTTGATAATCCTTCTCCTTACCTTCTTCACAGCCTACGTATCACTTCTGGCGGTTACAATACCAGAAGGTCTCGCCTACGTAACGGGCCTCGTTATCTTCTTCCTTTTAGGGAACCGGCTACTGTTCGGGTACGCCGGTCTTATCATCACTATGGACCGCCTTCTAAAGGAAGAGGAGCTAGACAGGAAAAGGCTGATAGAGAAGACGAAGACCCCTTTGGAGGGGGTAAAAGATCTAAGCAACCTAACGCTCATAGGCCTCTGGATAAAGGATGTGGACTACTACAGATACGCTTACTACGGGATATTTTCCCTGCTTTTACTGCTTGCGCTCCTGAGTAGGGTGAAGCTGGTAGAGTTTGGAAACTACGTAGAGGGGAGCTTCTGGGGTGCTGCGACGGTGACGACGCTGGTCTGGTCGCTGGACATGACAGCCCACTATCTGATAGGCAAAATTCTCGAAAAGGAGGTGGTTTAAATGGCAAGGGTCATGGGAGTAGCTAAGGTAGAGGCGCTCTTCAGGAGAAGTGCTGGGCTTGACATCGACGACAAGAACAAGATAGCCATGTGTCTGGACATCGTCGAGTCTAAGCTCCACGACATACTGCTCGTAGGGGAAGAGAAGGCACTTTCAAACGGCAGGGAGGAGATGCTCGTCCACGACCTGCCGATAACGAAGGGCCTCAGGAAGACCATCAGAGAGTTCGAGGTCCTCAACGAGGAGGTCCCCGTAGAAGACGTGGCGAAGTTCGTCGCCTCCTTGCCTCCTCTTAAGGTCTCTTACTCGAATGAGGTG
>JALWEK010000208.1 GCA_027014185.1 Aquificaceae bacterium | reverse complement strand
GTAGAGCCCCGGACCGGGCCATCGTCCTCGGACGCGGGTTCGATTCCCGCCGCCTCCACCAAACTCAAGATCTATTCGCACTCTTCATCCTATACATCCTGGAGTGGGCCTTCCTTATAGGGTCACCGGCTTCCAGACCCTCATCGGGTATCTGGACAATACCCCAGCTGACCGATATACCGTACGTTCTCAGCTCCTTTTCTACTCTCTCCTTCAGGTCCACAAGCCTTCTCTCCACACCATCTCTATCGGCGTTGTAAGCTATGACCATAAACTCGTCCCCTCCGAAGCGGGCGACCACGTCCCCCTTTCTGAAGGATTTCCTGATTCTATCGGCGGCCCTCCTCAAAACCTCATCCCCAACGCTGTGGCCGAACCTGTCGTTCACCCTCTTGAAGTTGTCCAGATCGAGGTAAATCAGTAGGAAGGTCTTTTCGTTATCCCTCTTGACCCTTTCTATAGCTTTTTCCAGGTTCTCCAGAAGGAACGAGCGGCTGTAAAGACCAGTCAGAGGATCGAAGGCTGCCTTCTGAGCAAGAGCCTTAACCAGATTGGATACCACAGAGTTGTAAGCGTAAGCCAGCACGAATATAGCCGCGTAAGCTCCGAAAGCCTGCCTAAGGGTTATGAAATCGTAGTAAAAGGCGTCCGGATCCCATAGATAGAGCAGAGCAACGGTGAGAACGAAAGTGATGTTCCAGAAGAACACCTCCCTCTTACTGTTCAGAAAGAAGGAAAGGAGCGGATAGGTGAAGGTCCAGAATATGCCCGTCCCCTTGTAGCCTCCCGTAACTATGAGCATAACGAAGGTTAGAAGTATCAGCAGATGGGCTACGTTAGACAGAAGGGTATAGTTCCTGTGCTTCCTGTAAAGCACCACGTTCAGGAGAAGAGCCGAGGCTATGGAGAGCTCAAGGAAGGCCAGGACTTTGTTGCTGGAAGATAGATGGGGAACCGCTCCGAAGACTACCAGGGCTACGAAGCCCGTTACCGTATATACGTAAACGAACCTTTCCTTATATTTTGTGAGTACATCCGGGATCATATCAACCCCACTCAATATCATACACGCAGGACGCAAAAGGGCGATAAATGGGATATATTTTGAAAGCTAAGGAGGAAAAGACATGAAGCTGAGAAGCGATGTTGTAAAGAAAGGTATAGAGAGGGCTCCCCACAGGGCCCTTCTGAGAGCCTGCGGGCTCTCGGAGGAGGACTTTGACAAGCCTCTGATAGGTATAGCCAACTCTTACATAGACATAATCCCCGGGCACGTCCATCTGAGGGAGTTCGTAGAGCCGATAAAGGAAGAGGTTAGGAAGGCCGGTGGAGTTCCCATAGAGTTCAACGTTATAGGGGTGGACGACGGGATAGCGATGGGGCACTACGGGATGCACTACTCCCTGCCTTCAAGGGAGCTGATAGCGGACTCCATAGAGACGGTGGTAAACGCCCACCAGCTTGATGCTCTTATATGCATACCCAATTGCGACAAGATAGTTCCCGGTATGCTGATGGGAGCTATGAGGGTGAACGTTCCCACCATATTCATCAGCGGAGGACCGATGCTCGCAGGAGAGCACGGGGGCAAGAAGATAGATCTTATCTCGGTCTTCGAGGGAATAGGGCAGCTAAAGAGCGGACAGATCACCGAGAAGGAACTCCAGGTTATAGAGCAGAACGCCTGCCCAACCTGTGGAAGTTGTGCGGGTATGTTTACCGCCAACTCAATGAACTGCTTAACAGAGGTCCTCGGCCTCGCACTTCCGGGCAACGGCACCATACTCGCCATAGACCCCAGGAGGGAGCTTCTGGCGAGGACCGTTGCGAGGAGGATAATGGAGCTACTTGAAAAAGACGTAAAGGCGAGGGACATACTCACCGAGGAGGCGATAGACGACGCCTTTACCGTCGATATAGCTATGGGTGGCTCCTCGAACACCATACTCCACCTGCTCGCGATAGCCAGAGAGGCGGGTATAGATTACGACCTTGCCAAGATAAACGAGATCTCCAAGAGAACGCCCACCATATGCAAGATAGCGCCCGCTTCCCATTACCACATAGAGGACCTCGACAGGGTAGGCGGCATACCGACCATAATCAGGGAGCTCTCGAAGAGGGAGGGGCTTCTACATCTAGATAGGCTCACGGTGAGCGGTAAAACTTTAAGGGAGATAGCCGAGGAAGCCCCCGATGCTGACGGGAATGTTG
>JALWEK010000207.1 GCA_027014185.1 Aquificaceae bacterium | reverse complement strand
TGAACTTTGCCACATCTCCCAGACCGAGCATGGCTATGAAGACGGAGGTAAAGACGAGGGGAACTATTATCATCTTCAGGAGGCTTATGAAGATATTCCCCAGTATCTTCAGCTCCAGCATAAGTTCCGGAAGGTAAGCACCCGCGAGCGCTCCAAGGATTATCGCCAACAGGGTTAGGTTTTCCAGGCCTATCAACTTCTTCATGTTGGTTAGATTTTAACAGCTTATACTATTCATTAATCATGAGTTTCGTTAGCAGAGGCGTAAAACCGTACTTTGAGAGATCGATAACTCCGGTTGTGGACTTCCTTTCCCAGAGAAGGGTTCATCCTAACCTTATAACGTTAGGCGGCCTCCTTCTGGTGGGCCTCGGCTCAGCAGCCCTCTACGCTGAGTTGAAGGTGCTGGCGTTGCTGCTCCTGGGCACTGGTGCATTCCTTGACGCCATAGACGGGGCTGTGGCGAGGAGGATGGAGCTCCAGTCTGACTTCGGAGCCTTCCTCGACTCCACGGTGGACAGGATATCAGACTCCCTGCCCTTTATCTCCCTGGGCACGTTGTACGCCGAGATGGGCGAGCCAGCAGGCGTTTTACTCTCCTTCCTTTCTCTGGTGGGTTCGTACAGCGTCAGCTACACAAGGGCAAGGGCTGAGTCTATAGGAGTGTTCGGGATAGGAGGGCTCTTCGAGAGGACGGAGAGGTGGATAGTTCTCCTCCTGGGCGTGGCTCTCGATCTTGTACCCCTCGCCCTGCTCGTAATAACCGTGGGGAGCTTTGTAACGGCGGGACAGAGGATTTACGAGGTCAAGAAGGTCCTGGACAGGAGGTACGTATGAACATATACGATATGATGAAGCAGCTGAAAAACCTCCAGCAGGGTTTTGAGGAGGTCAAGCAAAGTCTGAGGCTAAGGAAAGAGATACTGGAGAAAGATGGTGTCGAGATAATATTCAACGGCCTTGGGGAGGTAGTGGACATAGATGTGAAGGAGGAGTCCTTAAAAGGAGACTGGGACAGGCTAAAACCTATCCTGATAGATCTAATCAACCAGGCGCAGGACATATCGAGGGACATAGCAAAGGAGGAGTTCAACCGAAGGTTCGGAGGTCTCCTGGGAGGCTTGGGGCTTGGCTTTTGAGGACATCTTCCCACAGCCCTTGAAGCAGGCCTTAGAGAGCGTTACAAGGATACCAACCTACGGGGAGAGGGGTGCGGGACGCCTTGTTTACAACCTACTCAAGCTCGATCCCTCCGAAAGAAAAGAGGTGGTGGAAAAACTTCTCGAGGCTGCAAAGAGGTTAAGGCCTTGCAGAGAGTGTTACCTTGTGACCGACAGGGAAGTCTGCGCCGTATGCTCCGATCCCAAGAGGAGCAAGAGGTTTATATGTGTGGTCGAAGAGTCCCAGGACGCTTACTCGATAGAGAGGCTCGAAAGGTACAGGGGAGTCTATCACGTTCTCCAGGGAAGGATAGCTCCACTGGAAGGTATCTCACCCCAGGATCTCACGGTTGAGAAGCTCCTGGAGAGGATAGAGAAGAACAGGGTTAAGGAGGTGATAATAGCAACCAATCCCAACGCAGAAGGAGAGGCAACCGCGAACTATTTAATAAAACTGATCGGAGACAGGTTTAAGAACGTCAAGACGAGCAGGATCTCCTACGGCCTTCAGTTCGGATCCCTCTTGGAGTTCGTGGACGAGCTCTCTTTAGAAAAGTCCTTCGAAAACAGGAAGTGAACCTCGTCCTCATCTACGTAAAAAACCGCCTGAGGGATCTCTCCTATAAGGTAGTTCACCCTTTCGGGGATCCCGAACCCTCTCCAGACGTGGCCGGAACCAACTATGACCACAAGGGTGGCGTCGGGGTGAGCAAGGGCGAGCTTTGCTATCCTGTAGGCCATGCCGCTGTCCCATACCTGCTGTATGGCAAAGAACCTATCCTCGTCAACCCTGCCCCTGTGTTTCTCCAGGGCCTTCCTTAAGAACTCCTTATGCCTCTCCCTAATAGGCAGAATTTTCCTGGGCAGGTAACGGCTCCTCACGTTGCGTATTCCCTTCTCCCGAACCTCTCTTAGGAGCTCGGAGGGGACGTTCAGGGCAAAAAGGGGTATACCCCTATCCTTTGCGAACCTCCAGATGGGTGCGTAGAGCTCCGGATCGAACCTCCACCTTCTCCTATACTCCATTCTTTCGAGCATCTCCTCCTCGGAGATCTCACACATAACGTACTCGTCGAGGGCGTCCTGAAACTGCTGCTGGAAGGCCTCCATGAGTATAAGAATCCTTCCTTTGTCAGCGAAAAGATCTCTGATGATCTTCAGCTGAAGCTGGTGAACGTCCTTCCTGTCGTGAATCTCCCCGAGGTAAACGATCCTCGCCTCCCTCATCTGCCAGAGGGTATCTTTATACGAGGTTCTTTCGAAGAAGACAAAACCCTGGGAGAAGGCTACGAGGGGGAGCAGTAGAAGAAGAAGCATGTTGTATATTCTATAGCCCATGGGAACGTATCTGATCACCGGAACGGACACGGGAGTGGGAAAGACCTTCATAACCTACAACCTCGCCTATACTTTAAAGGAGAAGGGGGTAAAGGTGGGATGTTTCAAACCCGTGGAGACCTACGTAAGGGATATCCCGGAGGATGGCAACCTGCTTGCCAAGGCGACGGGCCAGAAGGTTGATGAGGTGGTCCCGGTCAAGTTCAGACTTCCCCTATCTCCCTACGCGGCGACCATGGAGGAGGGTAAGAGTTTCTCCCTGGATGACCTGAGGGATAAGTTCGAGAAGCTGAAGCGTAAGTACGAGGTGGTTCTGGTCGAGGGTGCAGGGGGGATAGCGGTCCCTATAGATAGGAACTACACCTACGCCGACCTTGCGAGGGACTGGGATCTCGATGTGATAATTGTAGGGAGGGCAGGGCTCGGAACACTGAACCACACCTACCTCAGCTACTTCTACGCGAGGGAGATGGGCCTGAAGATAAAGGCTATCGTTCTCAACGGCTTCGGCGGTGAGGATGTATCCGAAAGGACGAACCCGATCATAGTGGAGGAGATGACCGGGATAAAGCCTATCCAGATACCGAAGGTAGCAGGCCTACAGCTGCCGGCGGATGAGAGGAGGAAGCTACTTGAGCTTGTCGGGTTTTAAACCGAAGTAGAAGGCGACCTGCTCCGCAAGTCTCCTGAAATACGGAGCCGAGACCACGCCACCGTACAACCTTCTTCCCTTAGGCTCGTCCACAACTATGACAGCCACGAACCTGGGATCCGAGGCCGGGAAGAACCCAGCAAAGTATGTAACAACCTTGTCCTTGGAGTACTTCCCGAGCTTGAGATCGAACTTCTGAGAGGTTCCCGTTTTGCCCGCTATGGTGAAGAACCTCGATCTCGCCTCCTTACCCGTCCCCCTCTCTACCACCTGGGTCAGCGTATTCCTCAGCCATCTGAGCGTCCTCTCTGAAAATACTCTATCCCTCAGGATCTCTTCCTCAGCCCTGTAGAGGACTTTTCCCTCAGAGGAAATTACCTCCTTGATTATGTGTGGCTTGAGTATCCTGCCCGTTGCCAGCCCGCCGAAGGCCACGGCTATGTTCAGGGTGTTCATGGCTATCCCCTGACCTATGGAGGAGTAAAGTATGTTCGCAGGGTAGTCCAGGTCGGGTATCTGGGGGTTCGCCTCACCCGGGAATATGCCGAACCTTCTGTTCATGTGAAACCTCTCCAGGAGATCCTCCACGTCCCGCTTGCTGAGAAGAGAAGCCACCTTTATCGTCCCAACGTTGGAAGAGTGAACAAGAACCTCCCTCAAGCTGATCCTGCCAAGCCTCTTCGGGTCCCTGACGTACCTGTTGTAAACCTTTATCCTTCCCCTGCCCGTATCAACGCTGAACCTGGGAGATACATAGCCCTTGTCCAGGGCGTAGCCTATAAAGAAGGGCTTCATTATAGACCCTGGCTCGAATACGTCCGTTACCGCGAAGTTCCTCCGACGATCGGGAGGGTACCTGAGGAACCTGTTAGGGTCGAAGTAGGGGTAAGTTGCCAGACCGAGTATGTCTCCGTTGGAAAGGTCGAGGAGTATTATGGAAACCTTCTTAGGCTTCCACTTCCTGACTATATCGTCCCTTATCTTCTCGAGTATGTTCTGAACACCAGTGTCTATCGTGAGAAGGACGTCCTTCTCTTCCCCAAGCAGACCTTTTAACGGATGTAGATATATCTTACCAAGCCCCCCGTTCAGATATATCAGGGCTTTCGAGAAGCCCCCTCCGAGGTACCGGTTCAGAGCGTACTCCATTCCCTCAAGTCCTACCCCATCCGTTCCCACAAAGCCCAGAGTGTTGGAAGCAAGACTGCCGTTGGGGTACACCCTCTTGTAGCCTTCCTGCAGTCCCACGTAGCTCGTGTTGCCTGTACTCCTTATCAGCCTCCTTATCTCATCCTTGAGCTCCCTGTCCACCCCGGCAAGTATCCTCACCGGCCTGTTGCTGCCGGCCCTGATCCTCTTTCTTATCTCCTCTGCAGGAATACCAGTTATCCTAGAAAGCCCGGTTATAAAGGCCTCTTTGTTCTTTATGCGGCTCGTGTCCGGATGTGCGTAAACCGTAACCGTAGGTACGCTCAGGGCAAGCTCACGGCCGTTCGCATCCTGTATGCTCCCACGGTACAGAGGGACCTTTATGGAGATTACCCTATCGAAGTTTTCCTCTATCTTCCTGGCTATGTCGCTGTCTTTAGTTACCTGGAGGTCCAGTATCCTGATGAGGACGAAGAAGAGCAGGAGGAGGAAGATGGAGAATACGAAACCAAGCTTTCTATCAAACTTCCTCCTGAAGCCCCGCTCCAACCTTACATTATTTTACTGGTATCTGAAAACGCTAGGATTCAGGACATCGGGATACGCCCTCTCCATATCGTAATCGAAGAGCTGTTTCCTTATCTTCTTAAGATCGTTCCTGTTAGGTTTGAAGGGGTAGCTCTTTATATCCGATACGGAGCTGTCTCCGAAGGGTCTGTTGCAGGCAACCTCGGTCGTCTTACCCCTGCATCCCGCCGTCATGAAGGGCTTTCCGCTCCAGAAGATCTCCTCGAAGACCTCCTTCGACACACCCCAGTCTATTATCTGACCATTCTCGTTGAAGTCCATGTAGTCGTATCTGGAGAGGCCGTTGTCTATAAGGTATCTCGCCATCTGAACCCTTCTGTACTGAGGAGCAGGACAGGGTTTTTCCTTCTCCATCAAGGAACCCTCTTCGGGCCAGAAGGAGAAGAGGTGGGTCCTAGCACCGAGATCTCTTACCTTCTGTATGGTCTCCACCATCTCCTGCTCTGTCTCTCCCAGACCCACTATCAGATGGCACCCGGCGTATCCGTCCCCCATAACCTCAGCGCACCACTCAAGAACCTCCCAGTAGGTCTCCCATCTGTGGGGGCTGTTCATCGGTCTTCCCCTGAGCTTGTCGAATATCTGCGGCGTTGCGGCATCGAGGGCTACCGTGAGCGTATCCGCGCCCAGCTTCTTGTAATCCTCTATATCCTCGTACCTCTGGCCCGTGGCGTTCATCAGGATAGATACAAAGAGCTGATCCCCGAGCTCATCTATTACCCTCTTGAGCACGTACTTAGTATCCCTTATGGACCTTGGGTGGGTAATCTGGGATATGCAGAGTCTCTCAGCGTGACCTACCTTCTTGGTTCTCTCTATTATGTCCTCGAGCTTTACTGTCGGCCACTCGACCCTTATGAAGTTTTTCTTGGAGTACTCCATGTCCCTGGCCTTCTGGAGTCCACAGTAGGCGCACGTGGCGTGGCACCCGGATGGATACGTGAGAAGTGTATTTATACAGCTTAGCTTGGTGTTTCTATAGAATTGGCCCGGAATCAGGCCGAGGGTCATAGCAGCGGCCCAGCTTATCTGAAGGTACTCGGGACTTTCCTTCTGCTGGGTGAGGTCCTCCAGAACGAGCTTGTTCATGCCTTTACCTCCCAGGTATTACTGAAGAAAGATTATATACCTTTTACCTTATCACAACCCAGACGTAGAGGTCCCCAGTCTTCGGATCAACCCACTCGTCCTCTATAACCGCATTCTTTATAAGCATGGATCTAACCTCCTGTTCGGAGTAAGAGCTGAACTTCTTTTTATAGTACTGAAGCCTCTTGGTATCCACCTTCACCTCTACCCTGGTGAGCTCGGTTTTGACTATTAGCTCCACCTGTTTGGCAAGATCAGCGAGCGCTATCTGTTTAGCGAGTCTCCTCTGTTCGGCGTATCCCTTCCCAGGGATCTTCTTGGCTATGCCAACCCCACCGAGAACCCCACCGTAGTTCGGATTGTGGACCCATACGGGAAGTCCGTCCACTATAGGATACTTGGTTTTTGGTGCGCTACCTTTGGCTAGCTTGACGGGGTACTTCTTATACTCTGGCTTTGGTTTCTTTGGGATGTGCACGGGGCCCTCGTCCAAGGTCAGCTCTTTAGCAGGCTTTGTGGCCTCTACCTCAAGCTCCTCAAATGCTCTCTGGGCCTTCTGTATCTGCTCTTCCTTGGAAGGCGGAGGAGCCTTCCTTACGCTTTCGGTCTTCTGACCGCAAGAAAGGAGGAGAAGAAAGGCCAGGAGGGGCGAGAGCTTCTTCATAGGAGCTTCGCCTCCACTTCCGTTGGAGAGAAACGGAGCAGCTTCAGTTCGGGCATCCTCTCTATAGCGTTGGCCAGGTAAACGGTATTCTCAAGGTAAACCACCTTGAACTTACCCAGGCCGAGATCCTCAACCGACTGGACCCACGGGACCCTCTGAAGCTTCTCCTTTATAGAGAAGTTCTGGCTGGTGCTCCTTACACCCTTTACTACAACGGTTACTGTCTTCTTCTTGGAAGCCATGTATCTTTCGAGTTTGCCTATTACGTC
>JALWEK010000206.1 GCA_027014185.1 Aquificaceae bacterium | reverse complement strand
CTATTTTACTATGCTCCGTACCCGGACGAGAACTGCGAGCTTCTTGAGAGGTATGTGAAGGAGCTGGTGGAAGGGCTTATGGACAAGAGCTCTAGGTTCAGGGGAAGGATCTTCCCGTACGTTTCTAAAGCTCATCCTGATGTTGTTAGAGCCCTCGAGGAGTCCGCCAAGGAGTTGAAAGCTCCCCACGTGAGGGGCATAACCGTCTCGAACTCAGGCTTCTTCGCCAACCAGGGGAGATCCGTCTCAAGAATCCCTCCGACACTTCCGGACCTCGACCTTCACATCTCAAAGCTCTCCCTTGGGGATCTCAGATCTGAGAACATGGAGATGGAGGCGAGCTTTCTGCTGCACTTCATGCTTCTCCTCGGACACAGGGCGGGAGTTGTATGCCCCGTAATAGCCAACAGGCCGAAGGACGAATTTCTAGGGGGCTATCAGGAGAGCGTGAGGCTCGCTGCGGAGGTTGCTCTGAAGGCTCTGAGGAGGCTGAGAGGATGGACGTAAGGAGCTTTATAGACAACTCCATACTTAAGCCGGACCGCTCAGAAAAAGAGGTGGCAGAGTTCGTCAAGAAGTCGAGGGATATAGGCTTCTACGCTGTGTGTGTCAATCCATGCCACGTTAGACTGGCCAGGGAGATAGCGGGGGACGAAATGGTGGTCTGCTCCGTTGTGGGGTTCCCTCTCGGGCTGAGCACTAAAGAGGTTAAAGTGCATGAGGCGGTGAGAGCTGTGGAGGAGGGGGCGAAGGAGATAGACATGGTGATGAACATCTCCGCCTTTAAGAGCGGGAGGTTCGGCTACGTGGAGGAGGAGATAAAGTCTGTGGTGAGGGAAACAGGGGCCGTCGTTAAGGTGATAATAGAGACCTGCTACCTTACGGACGAGGAGAAGAAAAGGGCCGTTGAGATCTGCGTTGAAGCGGGGGCCCATTTTGTGAAGACTTCAACTGGGTTCGGCCCTAAGGGAGCTACCCTCGAAGACGTTAAGCTCCTGAAGGAGGCTGGGAAGGGAAGGATAAAGGTCAAGGCGGCGGGAGGGATAAGGGATCTTAAGACCGCCCTAGCCATGATAGAGGCTGGAGCCGACAGGATAGGGACGAGCAGCGGATTCGATATTTACAGGGAGTCTCTAGGCGGTTAAATTATTCCTCATGAAGTTTTTCGACGAACTCGAGGAAACTAAAGAGCTTGTCGTCAAGATGGCCAAGCTCGTCCAGGAGGCGATAGACAAAGCCATAAGGTCCCTGAACGAGCAGAACGTGGAGCTTGCGGAGGAGATCATAAAGGGGGACGACGAGATAGATGCCCTCGAGGTGGAGATAGAGAGAAGGTGCATAAGGATGCTCGCCCTCTACCAGCCAGAGGCTTCGGACCTGAGGCTAGTGATGGGTATATACAAGATGGTCTCAGATCTAGAGAGGATGGGTGACGAGGCGGAGAACATAGCGGAGAGGTCAATATTCCTCGCTCAGGAGCCTCCACTCAAGCCCTACGTGAACCTGACCCTCATGGCCGAAGCTGTCAAGGAGATGGTGAACGACAGCGTGATCTGCTTCCTCCAGAGGGACACCCTCCTTGCAAAGAAAATTATCGAGAAAGATGACATGATAGACGAGCTGTACCATCAGCTGGAGAGGGAGCTGATAACCTACGTTATGGAGGACCCGAGGAACATAAAGAGGGTGATACATCTGTCCTTCGTGGCGAGGCACTTCGAGAGGATAGCGGACCACGCCGAGAACATAGCGGAGATGGCCATATACTGGGCCGAGGGAGAGATGGTTAAACACCACAGGATAAAAGGGGAAAGTGAAACGTAAGCTTCTGGTAATAGCTCTTCTAATCATCGCCATAGTAGGCATAAATATCGCCTTTATAAACAATCTCAGGAACCTACCCTACGCCAACTACTACGTGCTGCTCCTAGCTATAAACATAGATCTTATAGCCCTGATAATCGTAACGGCGATAATCCTGAGAAAGCTTATAAAGGTCTATCTTGGAAAAAGAAAGAACATACTGAGGAGAAAGCTGGCCAACATACTCTTCCTCTACCTGTTCCTGCCCCTTCTACTACTGAACGTCGTCTCCATAGTTGTGGTCCTCCAGTCCACCAAAACCTACATAAGCTCCAAGACCCACGCACTGTCGAGCTCCGCCGAAAGGGTCTATAGAAACCTCTACAGCTCCGAGCTCTCAAAGGTAGAAAACTACAGGAACATATTGGAGGCTCTTCTCAGGGCACGGCTCTTCGA
>JALWEK010000205.1 GCA_027014185.1 Aquificaceae bacterium | reverse complement strand
GTTTATCGAGGCTCCGCCCTCCACCATAAGGGTCTTTATTCCCATATCGTAGAGCTTTGGGAGCAGGATATCGAAGTCCACAAGCTCATCTCCGGCAACTATAACCTCGGCTCCCCTTTCCTTTATCTTCTCGATCCTCTCCTTCGGGGCACGTTCGGTGGTGGCTATTATGGTGGGTGCCTCCTCCGTGTTGAGTACGTTGGCGTCTATTGGAACGTTTGCGGTAGAGCAGGGTATCACCCTCGTGGGGTTTTTGCCCTTCACGTATCTGACGGTCAGGCTTGGGTTGTCGGTCCTCACAGTTTCACACCCCACCATTATCCCATCGACCTTTGCCCTTATCTCGTGCAGGTACCTGTAAGCCTCCTCGTCCATCAAGCTCATGAGCTCTTTGGAAGATGCCCCTCTGTAAAGGGTGAGCTTGCCGTCTATGCTCACCTCTGAGACTATGATCACGTAGGGCCTGTTTACCATTACTCGTACTCCCTTCCGTAGTGTTTGTAAAGGTAAAGTATCCTTAGCATCAAGGAGGCGAGGGTCAGTATGACTATTAACTTTATGCCGAAGTTAAGACCCAGGGGAAAGTGCGCCCTTTCAAGGAGGGCGAAGATCACAAGCGTTATGTGGGTTTCCGGCCTGCCGAAGAAGCCCACACCCTCGAGGGGATCGATTATCTTGCCCTTAACCCTCTCGGAGAAGCCTATCTCGGCATAGGCGACCGGTTTTATGAAGGAGTGGAGCATCGATAGAGTAACCGCTATAACAGCAACCGAGGGGGAGGCGAAAGCGAAGCCCACAGCTCCCAGAACGAGACCGTCCACCCACTTGTCGGCTATCCAGTCGAACACGGCACCGAACTTGGAGGTCCTCTCCGTTTCCCTGGCAACCACGCCATCCACCAGATCGAACAGGCCCGAAAGAACGAAGAAGCCCACAGCGGTCAGCACCTTCTCGTGGTAGAAGAAGTAAGCAGCGATGGTTCCAAGAAAGAGGGATATCAGCGTTATTAAATTCGGATGTATACCCGTACGGGCTATCGCGAGCCCCAGGGGAACGTATAACCTCTTCAGGCTTTCCCTTCTGCTGGTAAGGTTCATTTAAGCTCCTTTCCAGTTATCCAGGGCATCATCTTCCTGAGCTCTTCACCTACTTTCTCTATGAGATGCTCCCTGTCCTTCTCCAAGAGGGCATGATAGACGGGTCTCCCCGCCTTGTTCTCGAGGACCCATTCCCTCGCGAACTCTCCTCTCTGTATCTCCTCGAGGATATCCTTCATCAGAGGCTTCACCTCTCTGTATATCCTGTCACCCCTCGTGACGTCCCCGTACTTTGCCGTATCCGATATGGAGTACCTCATACCCGATATACCGTACTGGTAGATGAGATCAACTATGAGCTTGAGCTCGTGGAGGCACTCGAAGTAGGCGACCTCCGGCTGATAGCCCGCCTCTACCAGCGTTTCGAAACCAGCCTTTATCAGCGCCGTAACGCCACCGCAGAGCACCGACTGCTCGCCGAAGAGGTCCGTCTCCGTCTCCTCTTTGAAGGTGGTCTCTATCACACCCGCCCTCGTGGCCCCTATCGCTTTAGCGTAGGCGAGGGCCTTCTCCAGACAAGTACCGGAGGCATCCTGATGTATAGCTACCAGAGCTGGAACGCCCTTGCCCTCTTCGTACATCCACCTGACGAGATGTCCGGGCCCCTTAGGGGCTACCATGAACACGTCCACGTCCCTTGGGGGTATTATCTGCCTGAAGTGTATGTTGAACCCGTGTGCGAAAGCGAGGGTCTTTGAAGAGTCCAGATTTGGCTCCACACACTCCTTGTAGAGGTCTGGCTGGACCGTGTCTGGAACTAGGAACATTATTATGTCCGCTTCCTTGGAGGCCTCGGAGGGGGTGAGTACTTTAAAGCCGTCCGCCTGGGCCTTCTCCCTTGACCTGCTCTTCTCGTGAAGGCCCACTATGACCTCTACGCCACTATCTCTAAGGTTGAGAGCGTGGGCGTGTCCCTGGGATCCGTATCCGAGTATAGCTACCCTCTTTCCCTCTAAGGGTTGGAGGGAGGCGTCCTCATCGTAGTATATCTTAGCCATTCTTTACCTCCGAAAGGGTTCTATCAGAATTATATACCAACACCTCCGCTATTATTTCGTTCGACAGGAGCATGTACTCCTCCCTTATACCTATCCCCCTTTCTCCCTCCTCGAAGAACCTCCGTAGATGCGGAGGGACTACGTGCTTTAAGCTCTTAGGAAGCCCCTCCTTCAGGCGGAGCCTGAGCATAACAAACTCCTCGAAGAGATCCCTCTCCGAGAGACGTACACTCTTGTCCACAGGCCTTATACCTTTTCTAACAAACTCGGCGTACTTTACAACGTTCTTCGTGTTCCCGTACCTGGTTCTCCCTATAAAACCCCAGGCGGAAACGCCCAGACCCAGGAACTCCTCCATGTTCCAGTAAACTAGGTTGTGCTTGCACTCGAACCCTTCCAATGACCAGTTGGAGATCTCGTACCTCGAGTACCCGAGCTCCTTTAAACCCGTCCAGAGCCTGTTGTATATACGGGCGAGCTCGTCCTCCTCGGGGACCTTCAAAGCTCCCCTGCTGATCTCAACGCCGATGGGCGTGTTCGGGTACGGGGTGAGCATGTAGGCCGAGACATGCTCGGGACGCAGCTCTTCTATCCATTCCAGCTCCACCTCCACATCCTGAGACTTCTGCTCCGGATAGGCGTATATGATGTCAAGGTTGATGTTCTCAAAGCCTGCCTCCCTAGCCTCATGGTAAGCCCTCACCGTATCGCTGACGCTGTGCCTTCTGCCGAGGCTTCTCAGGCCCTTTTCGGTAAAGCTTTGCGCCCCTACGCTCAGCCTGTTTACGCCCAGCCTCCTGAGCTTTCTGAAATCCTCTGTCGTGTAAGTTTCCGGGTTACACTCCACGGTGATCTCCACAACGCCGGAGAGATCCAAAACCTTGTCCAGCCTGTCTATAAGGTAGCCTAATGTGTCCGGCTTAAGGAGGGTAGGCGTTCCACCGCCCAGGTAAAGGGTCCTTATATCCCTCCCGTAGTGTGAGTAGAGCTTTGTTTCCTCGATCAGCAGGTTCACGTACTCTTCGTAGTCCAGAGGAGCACCGACCAGGGATAGAAAATCGCAGTAAGGGCACTTGTAAGAGCAGAAGGGTATGTGGAAATAAAGCGCCTTTATCATTACTCATAATTTACTTCCTTCACGAGAAGGGGCACCATGCCTCTGTACTCCCTGTATATGCTCATTAGAAGTCCAACCATGATGCTGAAGGTTATCATGGAGCTCCCACCAAAGCTCACGAAGGGCAGAGGTATTCCTACCACAGGGAACAACCCCAGGGTCATGAGTATGTTTACCGAGTACTGGAAGAGAAACAGTGAGAAAACACCGGACACGAACAGGGTTTCAGATCCGGTCAGGACGAACCTAAGGTAGCTCAAGATCCTGAAAAGGAACAGGAATATTAGACAGGTAAGCGTCAGGGCTCCCACGAACCCCAACTCCTCGCCTATCACGGAGAATATAAAGTCGGTGTGTGCCTCAGGGAGAAAGAAGAGCTGGGACTGGGTTCCCTTGGCTACACCTTTTCCCGTAATGCCTCCGGAGCCTATCGCTATAACCGACTGTATCAGCTGGTAGCCGCTCCCCAGGTAATCGCTGTGGGGATCTATAACCGCGAGGATCCTCTTCTTCTGATAGTCCTTGAGCAGGCTCCACGCAGCGGGAGAGGAGAGAACTGCCAATAGTAGTGCGAACAGGAAGTACCTCAGCCTAACCCCCCTTACCATAAGCATCACGCCGAGGGGTACGAAGTACGTCGCCGCAGTTCCAAGATCCGGCTGTTTCAGGGTAACTATCGCAGGTATGGAGAAGGCGAGAACGAGGAGGAGAACCTTTCTGTCCCTCAGACCCTTAATATGAGGGAGCAGGTAAGCGGAAAGGAGTATCAGGGATAGCTTCATGAACTCGGAGGGCTGGACGTTTATAAAGCCGAGGCTGAGCCACCTCTTAGCCCCGTAAACCTCCTTTCCCGTCACCAGGACTAGGACGAGCAGGAAGAGTACAAAGAGGTATATGTATAGAGACATATCGAGGACGTTCCTAAACCTCTCTCTCGAAACGAGCAGGAGGATAATCCAGCCCAAGAACACGTAGAGGAGGTGTTTTTTAAAGAAGAGTAAGTTCCCCTCACCCAAAGAAGCGCTGTACACACCCACTACGCCGAAGATCTGGATCGAGAGAAGAAGTCCTAAGAGAATCCAGTCAAGGCTCTTGAGCTCCCCCAGAGATCGCATTTATAACTCTTATATTATCACCTTCTTCCACGTAGTCCTCTTCGGATATAACCTCCCCGTTCTTAACAACCAAGGAAGAGAGGGGCGAAAGCCCCAACCTCTTTAAAAGCTCCTTAGCCTTAAGTCTCTTTTCGGGAAGCTCTATCTCCTTTCCCCTGTATATTACCTTTAAGGGCATCTCGAGGTATCAGATTGTACCTCATCTATAGCGTCGAGGAAAGCCTCGAAAGGTCCCATGTTCCTCATGGCAACGAACTTAGGACCCTTGAACTTAAGCCTTCCGAACATCATCGCCCTCATCGGGCCGTACTCCTTCCTCCCCATCTCGAGCCATCTCTTCGTGTCCGCGTACATAAGGAAGTCGTTCTTCGTCCTCTCGTCCTTCTTCCATCCCCCGTATACGCACACCGCCTTTCCGTTCTCGTTCTTTATGGTCAGCTGGACCATCTTATCCTTCCCGCAGTCTTTCCTGTAGAGGAAGAGCTTCCTTTCGGGAACCTCGTTCCAAGCGTCGTTCTGGCCGAGCTCGTTCACCAGGGTGGGCGTGTTGTTCCAAACCTCGCAGAAGGCCTTGGCCCAATCGGCGTCCATAAATACAGGCTGGGAAAAACCTATCCCTCCTGCTACAAGGGTAGCCATAACGAGCTTCTTCATCTTTCCACCTCCCTAAATCCTTTGACTGGATACTATTTAATCCCCTGCGTTCGGGCTTTTGGATAAGAGTTTTTAATGTTTTAAAAAGGTTTAAAAATATACTTATAAGCTAATCTTCGTCGAGTACGGGCCCTTCTTCAAGGGAGAAGTAAGGCACCTCGAAGGAGGAGTAGTAGTACGGCGTGTAGGCCACGAACTCACCAGCGCAGGTGTCCACACCCTTGAAGGAGGTCCTTATCCCGAGCCTCCTTCTCAACTCCCTAACCTCCCGTTCTTCCACACCCCTTATCCGGGCGATCTCCCTGTCCGAGTATCCCAGCTCCTTTGCCCTTCTGAGGGTCTCCTCATCGAGTCTCTCCTTTAGGTCCTTCTCAAAGCTAACTATCTCCTCTATGTTGTAGAGGAACCATCTGTCTATCTTTGTCAGCTCGTACAGTTCATCGACCGAATACCCCCTTCTGATAGCCTCGGCTATGTACCAGAGTCTGTCCTCGTTGGGAGTCCTCAGATTCCTTACGAGATCCCCTTCGGACACCTCCATCCTTGGAAAGGCGAGGCCAAACCTGTCGAGCTCGAGGCTCCTTATGGCTTTGAGTAGCGCCTCTTTGAAGGTCCTCCCTATGGCCATTACCTCACCAACCGATTTCATCATCGTGGTAAGGGTTGTGTCGGCGCCGAGGAACTTCTTGAAGTCGAACCTTGGTATCTTTACGACCACGTAGTCTATCGATGGTTCGAAGGAAGCCGGAGTGAACCTGGTGATGTCGTTCTTTAGCTCGTCGAGGGTGTACCCGATGGCGAGCTTTGCGGCAACCTTCGCTATGGGAAATCCGGTCGCTTTGGAAGCCAGTGCCGAAGACCTAGAGACCCTCGGGTTCATCTCTATTACGTAGAAGTCCCCGTTTTCGGGGCTTACCGCGAACTGGATGTTAGACCCGCCCGTGTCCACACCTATCTCCCTGATAACAGCTATCGCCGCGTCCCTGAGGATCTGATACTCCTTGTCGGTTAAGGTCTGGGCTGGAGCGACCGTGATGGAATCCCCCGTGTGTACACCCATAGGATCGAAGTTCTCTATAGAGCAGACTATTATCACGTTGTCGTTCTTATCCCTTATCACCTCGAACTCGAACTCCTTCCAGCCTATCAGGGACTTGTCTAAAAGGACCTGGTGTATGGGTGAGGTCTTGAGCGCCACAGAGAGCTTGTCCTTGAACTCCTCTATATTGTAGGCTATAGAACCTCCCGTTCCTCCCAGAGTGAAGGCCGGCCTCAGTATAACGGGAAAACCTATCCTTTTTACTGCCTCCAGTCCCTCCTCCTCTGAAGAAACTACAGCGCTCTCGGGAACCTTCAGGCCTATATTCTCCATAGCCTTTCTGAAGAGATCCCTGTCCTCCCCCTTCTTTATGGCCCCGTAGTTCGCCCCGATCATCTCCACACCGTACCTCTCGAGCACCCCCTCCTCGTAGAGCTGGACGGCCAGGTTCAGGGCGGTCTGTCCTCCAAGGGTGGGAAGCAGGGCGTCCGGCCTTTCCTTTTTTACTATCTCCTCGAGAAACTCGATGGTCAGAGGTTCTATATAAGTTATGTCCGCTATCTCGGGATCGGTCATTATGGTGGCCGGGTTCGAGTTCACCAGGACTATCTCGTAACCTTCCTGCTTGAGAGCTTTACATGCCTGGGTTCCGGAGTAATCGAACTCAGCAGCCTGACCTATAACTATGGGGCCGGATCCTATAATCAGGATCTTCCTTATGTCTTCTCTCTTGGGCATTAAAAATGATATTATAGTAAACGATGATTAAACAAAGGAGGGAACAGATATGAAAAAGCTCACTTCCCTTGTATCTATACTCGGACTCACGGCCGTAGCGGTCTTTTCCCAATCCTGTGCAAGCAAATCGGAGGTAGAGGCTCTAAGGAAAGAGGTTGAAAGTCTAAAGAAGGAAACCCAAGAGGTTAAGAAGGAAACGGAAGAGGTTAAGAA
>JALWEK010000204.1 GCA_027014185.1 Aquificaceae bacterium | reverse complement strand
GTACATATACGAGGAACTTATAGATATAAGGCCGAACCTCAGATACATGGAGATGCTCCAAAAGGTAAAGGGTGAGGCTAAGGAGTTTCTGAAGGAGTACGTGGAGAGGTTCGAGAACTTCAAGAAGATCCTCGCTATAAGGAAGGAGAACTTGAGGAAGATCCTGGATCTCGTTATAGAAACCCAGGAGGAGTTCCTTAAGGGTGAAGGGAACCTTAAAAGCCTCATGGTCAAAGACGTTGCCTACAGGTTGGGGGTGAGTGAGTCCACCGTAAGTAGGCTTATAAACTCAAAGTACGTCAAAACACCTCAGGGGACTTATCCCTTCAAGTTCTTCTTCGTGAGGGAGACCGTTGGAGGCATATCACAGGAAGAGCTCATGAGGGAAATAAAAGAAGTAATAGACAGGGAGGATAAGAGAAAACCCCTGAGTGACGACGAAATAGCAAGAATTCTTCAGGCCAAAGGCTACAGCGTTGCAAGGAGGACAGTTGCCAAGTACAGAGAGATCCTCGGAATACCCTCTTCAAGGGAGAGGAAAAAGAGATGAAGCTCTCTATTCATGCTTATGTAGAAATCCGGAAGTTCTTTATGAACGTGTCATTAGCTTTCGTGGTTTTCACTCTCATACAACCGTTTGCTCAAGATAAACTCAACCCTAAGTTGCTCGTGATAGGCATATGCGGTGTGGTTGTTTTCTTTGCTCTTGGAGTTTACTTTTTAAACATTGGGGGTGGCGATGAGTCCTGAAATTGGAGTTATCTCCGTAGTTGCGGTGCTACTTACCATAGGGTTATTTATAATCCTCTTCACCGAGCCTGCACGGAAAAAAGAAGCCAACCAATGAAGCTAAAAGAGGTTCAGGAACTTGTAGAGAAAGAAGGTCTAGATGCATTCCTCTTCAGCTCCCGGGCGAACGTCTTTTACCTGTCTGGGTTCAGCTCAACCCATGCGTACGCTGTTATAACCCCTGGCTCGAAGCATCTGCTCACCGATGGAAGATACTACGAAAAGGCCAAAGCTGAGCTTAAAGATTGGGAGGTCGTTCTCATAAAAGGAAGGGCCTCACGTGCACTCAAAAGGTTTCTGAGCGATAAAGGGCTTTCCGTGGTCGGGTTCGAAAGCGACAGGGTGAGCTGCGAGTTTAGAAAATCTCTCAGGAGCACGAGGATCAAGTGGAAGGGGTATTCAAATTTCCTGAAGGAGGTAAGGGCTCTCAAGACGAAGGAAGAGATAAACAGGATGAGGGAGGGTGTCAAGAAGAGCGACTCCATATACAGGGATCTCCTCAACTTCGTGAGGCCAGGGGTAACAGAGCTCGAGGTGAGGGGGTTCATAGTTAGCAAGATATTCGAGCATGGAGGGAGCGGTGAGAGCTTCCCGGCGATAGTTGCCTCCGGGGAAGGAAGCGCCATCCCCCACTGGGAGACGTCCCGCAGGAAGATAAGACAAAACTCTCCCGTTCTGGTGGATATGGGCCTCGTCTGGGAGGGTTACTGTACTGACTTCACGAGAACCTTCTACGTTGGGGCTCCCGACAGCGAATTTGTGAAGGTATATAACATAGTCAGGGACGCTCACCTCTTCGCCCTTGAAAAGGTAAAGGTCGGGAACAAGCTCGGAGAGGTGGACAGGGCCGCCAGGGAGTATATAAAGAGGAAGCGTTACGGTAAGTACTTTGTCCACACAACAGGTCACGGGATAGGGGTTGAGATACACGAGTATCCGAGGGTTTACTATAAAGGTGAGGACGCCGACGTGGTTATAGAGGAGGGAATGGTCTTCACCATAGAGCCGGGCATATACCTGCCGGGTAAGTTCGGCGTGAGGCTGGAGAACATAGTCGCCGTTGTAAATGGGAGAGGAGAGCCCCTATCCCAGATAGACCTTGAACTCATGAAGGTTTAATCTCCGTCATAGAAAGCTGGCTTCCGGGAGTTTAAACTTCAGGCATGGATAAGAGGAAGGTGATAAGCCCTATAAATTTGAGGGAGGACAGGTTGCCTCCCGGTCAGCACTGGATAAACTACCCGATAGTCTACGACATAGTTGAGAGGCTACCACGCATAGACATGGACAGGTACAGGTTCAAGGTATGGGGCGAGGTTGAAGACCCCCTGGAGCTTACCTACGAAGAGGAACTGAAACTACCTTCGGTGGAGCTCATAGCGGACTTTCACTGCGTTACGCGCTGGAGCGTTAGGGAGGTTCAGTGGGAAGGCGTCCCTACCTCAGAGATAACAAAGCTCGTAAACCCCAAGCCAGAA
>JALWEK010000203.1:7940-22446 GCA_027014185.1 Aquificaceae bacterium | reverse complement strand
CGAGCGGACGAAGGCGCGGCGCTGGAAACGCCGTGTACCCGGCTTCGGGTACCGAGGGTTCGAATCCCTCCCCTTCCGCCATTATCCCTTATAATCCATATATAAAGGAGGGAAGAGCCATGGAGAAGAATATGGCATCCTGGGACAGGATAGTGAGGATAGTCCTCGCTGTGATCTTTCTCTATCTGGCCTACCAGAACGGTGGGGCCTGGTGGATACTGGGGATAGTAGGGATAATATTCATCATAACCTCGGTAGTAGGTTTCTGCCCCCTATACAAGGTGGTAGGTTTCAAGACGCTGAAAGAGGCTTGAAGGTACTGTCCATAGACTACGGGGGAAGGAGGATAGGCGTAGCCGTAGGGGACACGGAGTTAGGTATAGCCGTTCCCAAGTGCGTAATAAAGAACGATAAGCGCGTACTCGAGCGTATTAAATCTCTAATAGAGGAGAGCAAGGTGGGGAAGGTTGTCGTTGGCCTGCCCCTGACCCCTTCGGGAAAGGAAGGCCAGAGGGCGAGGGAGGTAAGGGAGTTTGTAGAGAAGCTCAAGGAAAGGTTCCCAGATCTCGATGTGGTTCTCTGGGATGAGCGCTACACCACCCAGGAAGCCCTCAGGAGGGTTGGTAAGCACCGGGAGGATCTGGACGCCGTCGCCGCCCAGATAATACTCGAAGAGTACCTGCAAAGCTTATGAAGAAGCTGATCCTCTTCTCACTGATATTCTTTATCCTCTTAATATACATCTCCTACGCCTTCCTTCCCGTTTACATACAGAAAAAGACGGTTGAGATACCTTACGGGACTCCCACGCTGAGGATATTCGAGATACTGTACGAGGAGGGGATCGTAAGGAGCCGCCTGTCCCTACTTATAATCCATGTCCTCAAAAAGTCGAAGCTCGAGGCAGGCGAGTACGAGTTCGAGGGCTACGTGACCCCCTTCGATGTTTACAGGAAGCTGTCAAAAGGGATACACAAGCTCCACAGGGTTGTGGTCAGGGAAGGGAGCAACATCTACGATATAGCGAAGCTCCTCGAAAAGGAGGGTGTATGCAAGGGCGAGGACTTCCTGAGGTTCGCCACCGACGAGAGTGTGCCAAGAAGCTACGGCCTCTCCACAGCCACCATGGAGGGTTTCCTCTTTCCGGACACCTACTTCTTCTCCAAAAACACCCACCCCTTGAGGGTGATAGATACCATGTACAGGAACTTCCTGGAAAAGACGATACAGGTCAGGAAGGAGGCCGCGGAAAAGGGAGTACCCTTAGAGGAGCTCGTTACGGTGGCCTCGATGATCGAGAAGGAGACCTTCTGGGAGGATGAGAAGCCCCTCATAGCGGCGGTCATATACAACAGGCTGAAGATGAGGATGAAGCTCCAGATAGACCCTACGGTGATATACGCCCTGAAGAGGAAAGGTCTGTGGAAGGGAAAACTCTCCAAGGAGGACCTGGACATAGACGATCCCTACAACACTTACCTCTACTTCGGACTTCCACCGACGCCTATATGCAACCCTGGGCTCTCCTCCCTCTGGGCTGCCCTGCGCCCTGCCAAGGTAAGGTACCTGTACTTCGTCGTAGATCCGAAAACTAGAAGACACATATTCAGCACCACCTACGCCCAGCACAGGAAGAACATAAGAAGAGTGAAACGCTCCAGGAGATAAAATATTTATAAAGGGATGTAGAAGTAAAAAATTGAGGAGGTGGAGGTATGGCTCTGTTCGACGAGTGGTTTCACAAGGCTCACGAGTTTCTGCACGACGTTATGAAGGAAACCGAGGTGGACGACGAGAGGAAGGCCATGAGGATAACGAAGGCTGTTCTCCACGCCCTCAGAGACAGGCTAGACCCCAGGGAGGGAAAGGACTTTGCCGCCCAGCTCCCCATGGTTTTTAAAGCCGTCTGGTGTGAAGGGTGGGATCCCACTAAGGGTCCCGACAAGAGCATAAAGAAAAAGGTGGACTTCCTCGAGAGGGTTATGAAGGAACCCGGATTGGTTCCCTCGGACATAAAGGATCTGGCGGAGGCTGAGAAGTACACGAGAGGTGTGTTCAGGGCTGTAAAGAAGCACGTCACCTGGGGAGAGATAGAGGACGTGATAAACGAGCTACCCGAAGAGATAAGGGAGCTGTGGGAGGGGTAGTGTTAAAATTATGAGGTGTTAAAGCTTTACGTCATATCGGGTAGGGAGTTCTCCGAGTGGAAGGTAGAGGACTTTGAGGAGGCGAGGAAAAGGGGGATCCTCTGGATAGATGTCTGCACCCCAACCGACGAGGAGATAGAGTGGCTCGGAAAGAACGTAAACTTCGAGATGCCCTCCAAGGAGGTTATGGGGGACATAGAGATAAGCTCCAAGTACACCGAATCCGGTGACACAATAAACATAAACATGTCCTTCGTTATCCAGCAAAAGGACGAGATAATCGTAGAGCCCGTTTTCTTCTTTATAAGGGAAAGGTACTTCGTCACGCTCCGATACAGGGACATACCTACACTGATGATATTCATAAACAGGCTCAAAACCAACAGGACTTACGTCCAGTTCGCCGAGTCCCTGTTCGCGGAGATACTCAGCATAGAGGTAGATAGGATAGGGGACAGGCTCGAGATACTAGGAAGGAGAATAAGGAACATATGGAAGGAGATCTTCGTAGAGCAATCGGAGGAGATGATAAAGGATATAGCCTACTACGACGAGCTGAACATAACCCTTAGAGAGTCCATAAACGAGAAGGTAAGGATACTCTCCCGCTTCCTCAAGAGCCCACTGATAAACGCCCAGACAAAACGGGAGCTCAAGATCCTTCTGGACGACCTTAACACGCTCCTCGACTACACGGCCTTCTATATGGAGAAGATAGACAGCATACAGAACTCACTTTTAGGCCTGATCACCATAAGACAGAACGAGGCGGTTAAGGTGTTCACCGTTCTCGCCACCATATTCCTGCCCGCCACCCTGATAGCGAGTATATTCGGGATGAACTTCGAGTACATGCCCGAGCTCGGGTGGAAGTACGGCTACCCTTACTCACTATTCCTGATGGTTTTGGTAACGCTCGCCCTCCTTCTTTGGGTAAGGAGGAAAGGTTGGCTCTGAAGAAGAGGCCAAAGCTGGAGGATCTCCTGATAGGAACCTTCGTGCTGCTCGCCTTCATGTACCCCTTCATAATCACCTCCTTCATCCAGATAGAGGAGGGAAGGCTGAAGCTGGACTGGAGGGACAAACTCAGAGTAGCCTCCTTTCTGATAGGGGGGCTCGAGGAGTGCACCGCCGACAGGGCTGTCCGCGTGGCCAAGTTCTTCGAAAGAAGGGTCCTCCAGGAGATGGGTGGCGTAGAGGGGCTCATAAAGATGTGTTTGGAAAACAAGGAGAAGCTGGGGGACAAGTTTTCCGTGGAGGAGAGTGTGAAGAAGCTGGGGGAGGTTTACCTCTTGGAGATGGAGATATCAGGGGAGAGGGGCAGCCTTAGCCTCAGGGTTTACGGGAGGATGGAGGATGGGGAGTTTAGGATCACGGGGATAGAGAGCCATGCTGAAGGGAGTTGATATAGGAGGGTCCTTCGTCAAGGTCCTCTGGGAGGACGGCAGGAAGGAAAAGTACTTTGTTAGGGATCTTAAAAAGGACAGGGACAGGTTTTTGAAAAGAGTAAGGGACATAATACTTGAGGGAAGCCCTTCCGGGGTTGGGATCGCGGTTGCCGGGTTTACCTCGAAGGAAGGGAAGGTCTATAGATCACCCAACATACCGGTTCTCGATGGTGTGGACTTCAACGAGCTCCTCAGGGGGTCGGGTGTGGACTTCGTTATCGGGAACGACGTCAGCGTTGGGGCCTACGGGGAGTGGTTCTTCGACCACAGGGACAGCGAGATCCTCGTGCTCGTAGCTATTGGAACCGGCCTGGGCGGTGGCCTGGTGGTGGGGGGAAAACCCTTCTTCGGTGTGTGCGGATCGGCCATGGAGGTAGGACATCACACAATCCTGAAGGGAGGCCGTGAGTGTCACTGTGGGAGGAAAGGATGCTGGGAGGCCTACTGCTCCTCGTACGGACTCGAGAGGACGTACGTAGAACTCGGAGGGGAAGAGATAAGGGATTTCGAGATAGTAAAGAGGGCCAAAGAGGGGGAGGAGAGAGCGAGGAGAGCCGTGGAGATCTTCAAGGAGCATCTGTACGTCGGCCTTATGAACATGGTCCACATATTTAACCCGGACAGGATAGTTCTGGGGGGTGGGGTGATCGAGGGCATGAGAGACCTCTTGGAGGAGGCCCAGGATAGGGTAAGGGAGCTCTCAGAGAACCTCCCGGGATCCTGCGTTGAGATAGCTTTCTCGACGGCCGGAGAGTTCCTAGGGGCTAGGGGGGCTCTCGCTTTCATCCGGGGATCTCGATCCGATATTAGAGGTTGATGGAAGGAAGAAGGGTAGAGGGCGTCTTCTTAGATACAGCTATTCTGAGGAACAGGGCCTACGAAGCCTACGAGACGGCGAGAGTTCTTGAGATAAAGATACTCTCGAGCGTTCCACAGGCGCTTCTTGCCTCCCTCGGGGACGTGGGCTCTCGCCTGAGGGCCACGGTCAAGGCTTACAGCCAGAACAAGGTTATCCTCCAGCTCGAGAACGGCTTTGAGGTGGAGGCCGAGAACAGGCTCTCCGTGCTGGTAGAGCCCGGGGAGGAGCTCTCATTGGTTGTGGAGTCCAAGGATCCGCTCACCCTTAGGGTTGAAGAGGGCTTCTACGGGATCAGAGGGGCGAGGGATCTGCTCAGAAGGGCTTTCGAGATAGGTATGAACCTGATACCCCAAAGGTTAAAGGTTGGCCTGGAAAACTCGGGTCTCCTTTACGAAAGGAAGGTGTGGGACTTCCTGAGGGGCAAGATAGACTTCGAGGGCCTGTCCGGGGATCAGAAGTACATACTGCTGAAGGCTCTCGAAAAGGTGAATACGGAGCCGGTAGAGAGGAGTTTAAGAACCCTGCGTTTCCCCGAAGACATGAAGCCCCTAGTTAGCTCTGCACTGGAGAAGCTAGAGACCGGAGACAGGGTTGGCTTCTTCAGAGGTCTTATAGAGATGGAGACAGCCCTTGAGAAGGCGATATCCTCAAGAGAGCAGAGGCTTAACCTGATTAGGGAAACGGTCGGCGGTGTGATAAGGGGCCTTATAGACAACCTCCTCAAGGTTTTCAAGAACGCCGGGCTTGAGGTTAAGGTTCAGGAAAGCATCCTCTCCTCTGTAAAGGAGAGTCCAAAGTTCCTGGACGTTCTCAGGGAAGCGATCAGAAACCTAGATGAGGGCAGGTTCTCAGAGTTCCTCCAGAGGTTGAACCTGGTAGGCATAAAGGTCCAGAACCCTGAAGCCGTTCCCAGAGAGGCTTCCAAGCTACTGAAGGCGCTCGGCGAACTTATGAAGGGTGCGGAGGCGACCCTCACTTCAAACCTCGGTGTCAAGGACGTTCAGGAGCTCATCTCCAAGCAGAAGGAGATCTCGAAGGAGTTAGAGGACCTGAGGGATGCGAAGGGAAAGCTGGAGGAGCTTCCGAAACAGATAAAGGAGAGCCTTCGCAACCTCGAGACCCTCGGAATGCTCCAGTCTTACATGATAATGAACCAGGGGAGGAGATTTCTCGTTCCCTTCAGGCTCGACGGGGATAGAGGTATCCTCGGCTTTTCCCTAAACAGCTCTTACAGGGTGTTCGTGAAGCTAGAATTTGAGGAGGGCTTCTTAGGAATTCTCATAGAGGCTCCGAGGAACGAGAACCCTGAGTTCGTATCGGTGCTCTTCAGAACGAACTTGGAGGACCTTGCCCAGAGGATAAGGATGGGTGAGGATAGGCTGAGGAAGGAACTGAGCGAGCTGGGACTCGAGGTCAAAAGGCTGGATGTTCTCGAGGACGAGGAGAGGAGGTTCGACGAGAAGATGGCCGAGGAGTTCGGTGGTACTGGGACCTTTAACCTTAGGGTGTGATTATGGATAAGAAGAAAAGGGCCGCGGCTCTGAGGTACGACCCTGAGAGAGATAAGGCCCCCGTGGTGATAGCGAAGGGAAGGGGTGAGCTAGCCGAGAGAATAATAGAGCTGGCCAAGAGGGAAGGTATCCCGGTTGTGGAAGACGAAGGCCTGGTGGAAGCCCTACTGAAGGTGGAGGTCTTCGAGGAGATCCCCCCCGTTCTCTACGAAGCGATAGCAAGGGTTCTGGTCTTCGTTGGAAAGGTCAGGAAGAGACCTTTCTGACCCTGAGCTTTAAACCCATCACCTCAACCACCTCCACCGTATCGCCCTTCCTTACGTCCTCGTCGCTAACGGCATTCCATATCTCACCATGAACCAAAACCTTTCCCTTCCCCTTTCTGAAATCGGTTATAGCCTCTCCCCGTTCCCCAAGCATACCCTCGGCCCCCGTTAGCTTCTTTCTCCTCTGGGCTTTGAGTCCGAACCTCCCCGCTATCAGGAAGAAAGCGGCGCTAGCGAGGACGACGGTCGCTATCACCGTTTTCGGAAGCTCCCCGTACGGAGACTCCGGATCTATCAGAAAGAGGGAACCGAGGGCGAGAGAGATAACACCTCCCACCGCCAGAGCCCCAAAGGTAGGTGTTATCAGCTCCAGTACAAAGAGGAGAACGCCCAGTATTATCAGCAGGAGACCGAGCCAGTTCATAGAGATCAGGGAGAGTCCGTAGAGTCCGAGGAGAAGACATATCGCGCCCACAACCCCAGGTATCACAGCACCAGGGTTGTAGAGCTCGAAGAATATACCGTAGAAGCCGAGCATGAGGAGCAGGTAGGCCACCGTAGGGTTGGTGAGTATCTTTAGAAGTTCCTCCTTTACGTTCTCCTCCAGGTAAACTACCTCCTCCCCTTCGATCTCCACAGTTATCTCTCTACCCAGCTTCTTGATCTTCCTTCCTTCTACCTTTTTGATGAGATCCTTTATGTCGGTTGCGATGAGATCTATAACGCCCTCCTTCAGTGCCTCCTCGGAGGATAGGGAGAGGCTCTCCTTGACCATCCTCTCCACAACCTCCACGTTCCTCCCTTTCTCCTTGGCTATGCTCCTGACGAAGGCGAGCATGTCCTGGAGTATCTTCTCCTCCATAACGTCCTTCTCCGCCTTCTTCTCCTCTTTCTCTCCTGGAACACCGCCTATACGGACCGGATGGGCCGCACCTATGTTGGTGCCCGGAGCCATAGCGGCTATGTCGGCGGCCACTGTGATGATCGCCCCCGCCGAGGCTGCCCTGCCTCCTGGTGGATACACGAAGACGACCACCGGAAGGGGGGATCCCTGGAATCTCTGCACTATCCTCCTCATCGATTCCGCAAGTCCGCCGGGTGTGTTGAGCTCCAAAACGTAGATGGTTCCTCCCTCTCTCTCGGCCTTGGTTAGGGTCCTATCAACGTAGTCCGCCGTTATGGGGGTTATAGGGCCGTCCCACTTGGCCACGAAGATCTTCGAAAATGAAAGGCTTATCAGCATAAGGAGTGCGGCGAGTGCAGGCAGCATCACCTTAATTATAATTTGAAGCGATGAAGCTGCTTCTTAGGGAGATGAGAGAGGAGGATCTGGAGAGGGTTTACGAGATAAACAGGAGGTCCTTCACCACGGACGCATGGAGCAGGGAGGCTCTGGAGAGGGAGTTCTCACTCCCTTACTCCGTCAGGTACGTTCTGGAGAACGATGGGAACGTGATCGGGTACTCGGTGGTGTGGATAGTTAAGGGAGAGGCCTTCCTGATGACATTCGCCGTGGCTCCGGAGTACAGGGGAAAGGGAATTGGCAAGGAGTTTCTGAGGATGCTCCTAGAGGATCTGAAGGGTAAGGCGGAGGTGATCCAGCTGGACGTTAGAAAATCTAACTTGCCTGCTATAAAGCTTTACCGCTCTATGGGCTTCAGGATAGTTAAGGAGAGGAAGAAGTTTTACTCCGATGGGGAGACAGCCCTGATGATGGAACTCGAGCTTGGTAAAATACACCCGGATGAAGGAGATAAGAGGAAAGAAGCTGTCACTCCTGATAAAGGAGGAGGATATACGCAGAAGGGTTAGGGAGCTGGGAAAGGAGATAGAAAACGACTTCAAGGATTCGAAGGAGTTCGTGGTGGTTGGCCTTCTGAAGGGTGCCTTCGTTTTCGTCGCAGACCTCATAAGGGATATAGATCTACCCCTCAAGGTGGATTTCCTGTGGGTCTCCAGCTACGGGCAGTCGATGGAGAGCTCGGGGAGCATAAAGGTTGTGAAGGACCTCGATACGGACGTGGAGGGGAAGGATGTACTGCTCGTGGACGATATACTCGACACGGGTTTGACCCTTAAGGAGATATACGAGTTCCTGAATTTTAAAAACCCGGCAAAACTGAAGACCTGCGTATTCCTGGACAAGAAGGGAAGGAGGGTAGTGGATTTCGAGGCCGATTATGTGGGCTTTGAGGTTCCCAACAAATTCCTCGTGGGCTACGGCCTCGACTGGGGCGAGATGGGCAGGAACCTTCCCGGGGTTTACTCGGTGGAGGATCAATAGACAGAGACGAGGTCCTTTCCCTTCCTCTTCGCAGAGTACATAGCTCTATCCGCTCTACTAACCAGTTGTTCCAAGCTGTCTCCATCCCTGTAGGCTGTTATACCTATGCTAACGCTTAGGCTTCCCCCACCGGGCAGTCGCAACCTCTTCTTCACCTCGAGCCTCAGCTTCTCGGCGACAGCGGTCCCCCCATCCAGGTCCGTTTGGGGCATCAGGATGAGGAACTCCTCGCCACCCCACCTTGAGATCACGTCCGTCTCCCTAAGAACGCTTCTCATCAGATCCGATACCTCCAGGAGGATCTCGTCCCCCTTCTGATGGCCGCAGGTATCGTTCACTAGCTTGAAATCGTCTATATCAACCATCAGCAGACAGAAGGATGTACCGTACCTCTCAGACCTGCGGAGCTGCTCATCTATCAGCTCTATCATCTTCCTTCTGTTGTACAGCCCTGTTAGAGGATCCTTCTCCGCGAGCTTCTCCAGCTTGCTGTTCGCCTCCTTCAGCTCCCTGGTTATGGAGTTCACCAAAGACACAAGAGCCCTGAACCTCATCAGCTCCCTGTCCGGACCCTCCTCAATATCCTGGCCTTCTCGGCCACAGACCTTGGGGTTTTCCGCCAGGGAGATAGAGGTGAAGGTGTAGTTCATAAACCAGTTCCTGCCTTCCTTGGTGAAGAACTCTCCGTATGTCAGGAAACCCGAGGTGGGTGCTAAGCTCTGTAGGTACCTGCTCTCCACCTCCGCCTCATTCCCCATCAGGTACTTCCTTCCCAGACAGGTATAGACAAATATGCTCTCGGAGGGGACCTCTCTAAAACGCTTGAGGTTGTCCGCAGCCGAGGAGAGCATTATTCCTGTATCCCATATGCTGAACCTAACCTTCTCCCCTTCCCTTATGGCCCCCTCGTACACCATAGAGCCGTCCTCATCCATACCGAGGCAGGCCCTCGCAAGGAGCGTCCCCTCTCTCTCAAATACGAGGGGGAACTCTATGGCTATATGAGGCAGGTCCTCGGCCTCCGCACCCAGGTAGTCCTTGTAGATCTCGATCACAGGTCTTCCTTCTATCTCGTATATCCTGTTCCCCCTAGCCTTGGTTACCTCCATCTCCTTACCTATGGGCACCCAGGCCAGGTTGTAGTAGCCGTTTACGTAAAGCCTCTCTGTGTTCACAGAGGCACAGACCACGCCTCTGCTTGTAACATCTTCCGCTGTAAAGACGTACGTTCCCTTAAAGGTGAAGTTGTCCCCGGCAAGACCACCTGCCATCGGGACACCGGGCAGTCTTGAGCTCACGGCCTCCACCAGCTCATCCCCGTTGGTGAACAGACCGTCGGCGAACATTATCAGGAGTTTGGTCTCATCCTCAGCCACACTCCCCACGGCCTCCAGTCCGGAGTCGTAGGATTCCTTCCCTTCGGCCAAGGCCACATTCACCCTGGCTCTCTCGAAGGTAGTGATCGATACAACGGTAGAGTTTTCGAGAACTTTCCCGTTCAAAATCTCTCCGCCGGTGGTCGTTCCTATAACACCGGCCTCTTTAAAAATAGATCTTAACTCCTTCTGTAAAGAGGTTATGTTGCCCGGCTCCGGAACTCCTGTGAACACCTGGACGAGAACCCTCTTCGAGTCCTCTACACCCTCCTTCTCAACGAACCTTTCCAGATCCCCCTCTTCCCTGTACAATAGGTTACTGGTCTTCATCCCTTAAATTTAGCTCCCGGAGGAAGAGATGAAAGCAGTTGTTCTGGAGAACTTCGGAGGAGTGGATAACCTGAGGCTCGTGGAGGACTTCCCCGATCCAGAACCGAAGGAGGACGAAGTCCTCATAAGAGTGAAGGCTGTGGCACTGAACCATCTAGACATCTGGGTCAGGAAGGGTGCCCTTGCAGTGAAGCCAGACCTTCCCCACATCCTCGGCTCGGACGTTTCGGGAGCGGTGGAAAGAGTGGGAAAACTTGTAAAAAACGTAAACGTTGGTGATAAGGTCATAGTCGCTCCTGGTCTCTCCTGCGGGGTATGTTATGAGTGCCAGAACGGGAGGGACAACCTCTGCAGGTACTTCGACATCCTGGGGCTAAAGAGTCAAGGGGGTTACGCCGAGTACGTGGTGGTTCCCGCAAGGAACGTTATCAGAAAACCTAAGAACCTCAGCTTCGAAGAGGCCGCCAGCTACCCTCTAACCTTCCTGACAGTCTGGAACGCTCTCGTCGAGAAGGGAAATATAAAGCCCTTTTCGAAGGTCCTAATATGGGGCGGCTCCTCAGGAGTAGGAGTTGCAGGTATCCAGATAGCCAAACTGTTTGGAGCCTTTGTGATAGCGACCGCAGGGAACGAGGAGAAGATGAGAAGGTGCAGGGAGCTCGGAGCGGACATCGTCATTAACCACTACGAGGAGGACGTGGTAAAGAGGGTCAGGGAAGCATTTAGAGAGGGCGTGGACATAGTGATGGATCACGTGGGGAGCGCCACCTTTTGGAAGAGCGTGGAGTGCCTGAAGAAGGGAGGCAAGCTCGTCTTCTTTGGGACGACGACAGGGGACAGAGCGGAGATAGACATAAGGTACGTGTTCGTGAGGGAGATAAGCCTAGAGGGAGTTTACATGGGAAGGAGGGCGACCCTATTCAAGATAACGGAGCTATTCGAGAGGGGCCTCTTAAAGCCAGTGGTTGACTCTGTATTCCCCTTAGAAGAGGCAGCCGGAGCCCACGAGCGCTTGGAGAGGTCCGAACACTTCGGGAAGATAGTTCTGAAAGTTAGCTGAGAGCGTTTTCGAGAGCCTTCAGGGCTATGCTCACCCTATTTTCCATCTTGTCCTTCTCTTTCTCCTCCTGGAAGTTGGAGAGGATCTCCTCTTTGGTTGGAACGGTTCCCTTCTCCTTTGCAAGCTCGCACATATAGTCGGTGACCGCGAGGAGCTTCTTACATCTCTTGGTGGAGTTGAACTTGCAGTCCACTATCCTTCCGTTCTCAAGCTTTACAAAGACGCTAACCCTGTGAACTCCTTCAGAGTGGGTCCCCTTCCTGCCCTCTGCTTCTCCCTCGACGAAGTTCTTGAGCCCCTTCTTCACGTACTCCCCGACCTTCATGGAAAAGTATTATAAAATTATCCCCATGTTCGAAGGTTCCATAGTTGCCCTCATAACACCCTTTAAGGAAGGGGAGGTAGATTACGAGGCCCTCGGGAAACTCATAGACTTCCACATCGACAACGGAACCGACGCTATTCTCGTCTGCGGGACCACGGGAGAGTCCCCAACCCTGACCTTCGAGGAGCACGACAGGGTGGTGGAGTTCGCGGTAAAGCACGCCGCGGGTAGGATAAAGGTCATAGCAGGTACAGGGGCAAACGCCACCCACGAGGCGGTTCACCTTACCGCTCACGCCAAAGAGGTGGGAGCGGACGCTGCCCTGCTGGTGGTTCCCTACTACAACAAGCCGACCCAGGAGGGACTTTACAGACACTTCGCCACGGTCGCCGAGGAGGTAGACATTCCCATAATCCTATACAACATCCCATCCCGAACCGGTGTGGAGATCGCAGTGGATACCATATACAAACTGGTCTCAGAGTATCCGAACATAGTGGGCTCGAAAGAATCCACCCCCAACATGGACAGGATCTCAGAGATGAGAAAAAGGCTCGGGGACAACTTCTCTATACTCTCTGGGGACGACTCCCTAACCCTGCCCATGATGGCTCTGGGAGCTAAGGGGGTTGTCTCGGTAGCAAACAACATAGTTCCTAAGGAGATAAAGACTCTAACCACCTTTGCCCTCGAAGGGAAGCTCGACAAGGCGAGGGAGCTACATTACTACCTCTACGACCTCTTCAAGGCTCTATTTATCGAGACTAACCCGATCCCTGTAAAGACCGCCTGCTGGATGATGGGAATGTGCGAGAAGGAGTTCAGGTTGCCGATGTGTGAGATGAAGCCCGAGAACGAGAGGAAGCTGAGAGAGGTCCTCCAGAGATACAACCTTCCCCTGAAAAACTAAATTATCTTCCCATGGAAGAAACAGGAGCCAAGTTCAAAGAAGGAGACGTAGTCCTCGGATACTACCAGGTCCTCGGGATAATAGGAAGGGGAGACTTCGGAGTAGTCTATAAGGTAAAAGGTATAAAGGGAAGGTATAAGGGAAAGATACTAGCCCTCAAAGTTGCCTCCAATCCTTACGGAGTTGAGTATCTCTGGAAGGAAGCCCAGACTTTGATACTCCTGAACCATCCCAACATAATCTCCCTCCAGAGCTACCTATACAAGAAGGATAAGGGTGAGCTTTATGTGCTTTACGAGCTTATGGATGTGGGAGACCTGAAGGACTACGTCCTCTCCAAGGGAGGTCTTTCAGAGGAGGAGGCCTTAAAGGTTCTGTGGAACATCACTAACGGCCTTGCCTTCCTCCACAGCAGGGGATACATACACAGCGATATAAAGCCAGAGAACATATTCGGCAAGAAGATACTCAGGAGCATCGTCTGGAAGCTGGGGGACTTCGGGCTTCTGAAGATAAGGGGGTCCGTGTCTATTTTGGACATTAAGGGGACTCTGGGATACATAGCTCCTGAAGTCTTCAGGGGTGAAATACACAGGAGCAGTGACATATTCTCCCTCGGATGTCTCTTCTACTTCACACTCTTTCAGAAAGATCCCTTCCACTCGGAGGACAGAAAGGAGAAGCTGAAGAGAAACAAGGAGTGCGTATACGACGCTCCCAAGGGCCTCTCTCCTAAGGTGGAAGCTCTCCTCAGGAGGATGCTGGAGCCCGATTACAGAAAGAGGTTCAGAACCGCTGAAGAGCTCAAAGACTACCTTATGTCGGAGGGACTCGTTTGAGGTACGTCTCGGGAGAATTCTACAGGGACAGGGAAAGTTACGCGGACAGGATGTACGCTTCGGAAGACACCTTCGCTATCGCCGACGGTATGGGCACAGGACCGGGGGGCAGGCTGGCTGCCGAGAAGGCGGTGAACCTGGTGGCACAGCGAAAACCCTTCAGTTCTCTGGAAGAGATCAGGGAGTTTTTCGAGGAAGCGAACAAGGAGATCATGAAGGAGATAGCTATGCTAGGGGACAGACACGCCGCTGGAACCACACTAAGCCTGCTGGGTTTTACAAAAAACAGCTTCCTGATAGGGCACGTTGGAGATTCCAGGATATACCTGTTCAGAGAGGGCAGGCTCATACTCCTTACCCAGGATCAGATAGTTTACAGGGGCGGGAAGAAGTACGTGAAAGCTCTCGGCATAGAGTGGAAGCCCGAGATATACACCCTGGAGGACAGCTTACAAAAGGGAGACAAATTCCTCCTGATCTCAGACGGTGCCATCGATAACCTCTCCGAAGGGGAGATAGAGAAGGTGATGGACGGGGACATAAACGTTAGTGCCAAGCGGATGCTCGATCTATACAAGGAAAACCACCCTGAGGAGGACCTGTCCTTCATTATAGTGAGCGTAGATTGAGAGATTTATAATTAGAGCTATGTTTGAGGTTAACTTCATCGGGGCATTCGTCGCCGGCATACTCGCCTTCCTATCCCCGTGTGTACTTCCCATAATACCGGCATACCTGTCTTACATATCCGGCGTGGGCGTAGAGGAGGTTCAGAGGGAAAATAGGCCCTTCAACGCAAAGATATTCCTCTCCGCCCTCTTCTTCGTAATAGGTTTTTCAATAGTATTTACGCTCCTCGGTGCCGGGGCATCTTTCATAGGACAGTTTTTGAGGGCCTACCAGACCGAGATAGCCAAGGTCGGAGGTGGCCTCGTTATCTTCTTTGGACTCCACTTTGCGGGAGCTTTCCTGAGGCCTAACTTCTTACGAGAGCTGATAGGTGTAGAGGCGTTCCTGGTCGCGTTGTACCTGTTTAAGGTCATATCGAAGGACGCATTTCTCAACCTCACAGGTGCCCTCGCTGTGGTCCTCGCCCTTTACCTGTTCGGTGCTCACGAGTACCTTTACAGACAGCTCAAGAAGGAAGCTAA
>JALWEK010000203.1:4841-7930 GCA_027014185.1 Aquificaceae bacterium | reverse complement strand
GAAGCTAAGGCTAAGGCCTCCTACCTCGGGGCCTTTCTGATAGGCCTGGTCTTCGCCTTCGGCTGGACTCCCTGTATAGGTCCAGTTCTGGGATCCATACTATTCCTGGCGTCACAGCAGGAAACGGTGAGGGAAGGAGCCGCTATGCTCTTCCTCTTCTCACTCGGACTTGGGATACCCTTCCTGGTGGCCGGGCTTCTATTCTCTCTGTTCCTCAACTTCGTTAAGAAGTTCGGTAGGTTCTTCGGTGTGGTTGAGTTCGTCGGCGGGGTCCTGCTGATAGCTCTCGGGATACTCCTGGTTCTGGACAAGCTCAGCTGGTTCGCTTCCCTCGGGGTCGGTATATGAGGGCCGTGGTAGTCGATTACGGGATGGGAAATCTAAGAAGTGTGGCAAAAGCGCTGGAGCACGTCGGCTTTCCCGAGGTAAAGGTAAGCTCCGATCCGGAGGAGGTCAGAGTTGCGGACGCCCTGATCTTCCCAGGACAGGGAGCCTTCAGAAAGGCTATGGAGAACATAAAGGACCTGGGGCTACTAAAACCTTTAAGGGATCACGTGGAGAAGGGAAAGCCATTTTTAGGGATATGCCTTGGACTCCAGCTCCTCTTTGAAAAGAGTTACGAACACGGGGAAACCGAAGGGCTGGGATTACTCAAGGGAGAGGTGGTTCTTCTGCCGCCCAAGGTGAAGCTCCCCCACATAGGCTGGAACCAGGTTTGGATTAAAAAGAGGGAAGGTCTTTACTCCGGTATAGAGGATGGGGACTTTTTCTACTTCGTTCACTCCTACCACGTTGTTCCCAAAGAGGAGAAGATCGTGGCCTCTACAACGGACTACGAGGTGTACTTCGTTTCCGCAATCCAGGAGGAGAACCTCTGGGCTGTCCAGTTCCATCCGGAGAAGAGCCAGAGGAAAGGCCTCCGGCTCCTTGAGAACTTTAAAAACTTCTGTGAAAGCTGTCTTTAGAAAGATACACCAACGTTGGCAAAGGGACCTTTCACCTTTATGTCCGCATCTATATCGCTCACGTTGTCGAGCTTGAGCCTCTCGTACCTGTAGCCCACACCTACAAAGAACGACGCTACCCCGGGCACGGAGAAAGGCTTCACCCTGAGCTCTCCGGTAATATCGTAGTAGCTGTTGCCCGAATAAGTTATCCCCCTCAGCTCTCCTATAACGGAGACGTAAGGGAAGTTCAGGCCAAGTCCGGCGTAGAGCATGGGTATTGGTATGGTGGCGGACTTGGATTCTGTGTGGTTCGTTGAGAGTTCTGTAACCTTGCCCTCAAAGTCCACAACTCTCACATTTACACCAAGTTCAGGGTCCAGTAACCCTGCGGTTGCCGTACTTATAAAGGGAAGGTTGTAGTAAAGTCCAACATCGTAATGGTCTATACGAACGCTCGTTTTCACGTTCCCTGTGAATGTATAACCTCCGTAAGTAAATGTGCTACTTTTCTGACCTTCGAACTTCATAGGTATATACTGAAGGTAGAGGTTTGGCACTATAGGTAGCTCCACTTTAGCCCGTGCAAAAACCCTGGTCTTTTTATCCAGCCCAAAGTCATCTTTAACATCGACCTTACTACCCTGATACTGAACGTAACCGGAAGGGTCATGGCTTATAGCTCCCACGGAGAGATCGATGTTGACGAGGGGAAGGGAGAAACCTGCTCCAGAGACTAGGAGAAAACCAGCCAGGACGAGAGATCTTTTCATCTCCACACCTCCTTGCGTTACAGGTTTTTATATACGGCAATTCTTGCCGAAACTTTACGCAGGTAATCCTTGGTCTCACGATAAGGAAGTCTCCTCAGGAGAGTTCTGTACACATCTTCCGGATCCATAGCGTTCGCTACCACGGAAGCTTTCCTGAGACTTGTCGTTCCCGTGAGAGCTCTCGCCACGTTCCCAGGTCCGGTATTGTACGCGGCTATGGTGCAGTACAACCTGCTCTCTGGGTTTTTCACATCTTTGAAATACTTATAGTAGAGGAGGTAAACGTAGGCTGTTCCAACCCTTATGTTGTTTTCAGAGTTGTACAGGTAGGAGGGGGCGAGCAGCACGGGTCTTCCGAAGAGTAATTCGGTAGCGTCCCTCCCCGCTGAGTAAGGGACTATCTGCATGAGTCCGTAAGCTGGCGCTGGAGAGGTCGCGAGTGGATTGAAGTAGCTTTCGGTATGAATTATGGCAAAGATGAGAGGATAATCGAGCCCCCAGCGACCAGATTCTCTCACAACCACAGGTTTATACTGCCGTGCTTTCCTGAGGACCTTCTGAGGAGGTATCCTGACCTTGAACTGAGTGAACCTGCTGTTCCCTGCTTTCCTCTTCTCAATATTACCCCTCTCCAGCAAGCTTTTCACCCCTCTCCTGAGCTCCGGACTGCTTACTCTATCCTTGCCAAAAACTATTGGGGTCAATATGGGTTCCCTACCCAACTTGGCCGTCTTTACGTGCCTCAGCTCTCTTACCCTACTCTCTACCCTACCCAACAGGCGGTCGGATATGAAGGCTTCCCTTTCGTCCTGAAGGAGGAAATTCCCAAGCTCCTTCTCAACCAAGCTATCAAAGTCTATAGAACTGTCCTTTGCCTCGATCCTGAGCTCCCCTCTTTCGAAGTCAAAGACCCTTTTTATCCTGTAATCTTCCGAGTACTGAACCAACTTCTTTCTATCGGTAGCTTCGTATCTATCCCAGTATCTCAGGACCTCGTGCCTGAACCTTTCAAACTCTTCCTTAGCTATCCTCTTGTACTCTTCGAACTCACGGTTTACCTCTTCAAGGTACCTTGCAAAACCCTCTCTCTCCTGCCTGTAGCCTTCTAGCTCTTCTTTAAGGAAGTCCTTGAAGCTCTCCTGGGCAAAGGCCCCTCCAGCAAGCACTAAGAAAATAAACTCCCTCCTGTTCATATCTGCTTCTCCTAAGGCTTATCTGCCCACCGGTGACCTAAACCGCTAGGCCGGCTACCCTGTAATTTCTGGGGTCCCTATATAGATAACTATCACTTAAACTCCTTCTCTATCTTCTTAGCGTTCTCTCCCTTCCTAACAGGACAAGTATACTCGGAGATGCGCTTCCATAGTCCCAT
>JALWEK010000203.1:4440-4831 GCA_027014185.1 Aquificaceae bacterium | reverse complement strand
CTCTATCTCCTTATCGAGCTCTTGATAGGCCTTCTTCGCCTGGTAGAGCTGCCAAAGAGCCTGTTCGTTCTTTAGGCTCGTCTCGAGCTGGGTCTTTATAAAATCTTTGACCATTTCAGGATCCACGCCTACGAGTACGAATAGCTCGTTGCACGGAGACTTCCAAAGGGCAACCTGTCTAGATCCCCTTATGGTCTGGTAAGCTACCTGCTTTGAAACCTGAACAGAAACCCTGTCCACGGTCTCTGCATCGCCCACTCCCGTGACCTGCATAAAGTTCTTAACCATGTTCTTGACACGTATCTCTATCATCCTGGCGAGCTCATCCCGTGCGTTGGCGAGAGCCTCCGTTCTTGCAAACTGAAGCCCTGCAGTGCCTAGACGCGCAGAA
>JALWEK010000203.1:753-4430 GCA_027014185.1 Aquificaceae bacterium | reverse complement strand
CCTACGGCGGCTATCTTGGAACCCTTAGCCTCGGGGTTTAAAACCCAAGAGGGTGCGTCCTTTAAGCAGGGATCGCCCTCAAAACCGGTAGCTACCTCCTTCTTCTTACCACAGGAGGTGATAAAAGAAAGCATCATCAGTCCAGCGAGTGAAAAAACTATTGTCTTCTTCATCTTTCCACCCTCCTTTTGTCTCATATTATAGATCCTGGCCTAAATCTGCTTCGTGAATTTTCACATCAGGATTTGAAGTTTTAACCTGCCGGTGAGAAGGTTCAAAAGTTCCGGGGACGGATGAATCCTATAGTCAGGTGGGGTCTGGAGCGTGGCCTCGAAGTCTCTGCCTACAACCTTGAAAACTACCTGCAGACCGTCCTCGCTCCTGCTCTTATCAAGTACTCTCTTAAGCGCTTCTAGCTTCCCGTTGAGAGCATCCTCCCTCCTTAGAACCAACGTTATGTGTCCGGTGGCATCCTTTGAAAACTCCTCGGGGAGGAACACCTCCCTTACCAGAAACTTCAGGCTTTCAGTCTCCAAGTCCTCCTCGGTACTACCTCGGACAACTACAACCCTGTCCTCAGAGAGCCTCTCCCTGTTTTCCTCGAACACGTCCGGGAAGGCAACCGCTTCTATTATGCCGGACCTATCTATGAGGTTGAATACAGCCATGTAGGTTCCGTTCTTGGTTTTCTTGACCTGAAGGTTGGAGATAACGCCCGCGAGCGTATAGTACTTACCGCTTTCGAGATCCTCTATCGGTGTGAACTTGCCCCCGAGCAGGGACTCGTACTTGTCGAGGGGGTGTCCCGAGATGTAAAAGCCTATAACCTCCTTCTCCATCTTGAGGATCTCGTTCCTGTCCACTTCCTTTTCAGAGGTTCCTCCGAAGAGGGCGTTCTGTGTCAGGTTGGCCATGTTTTTCCCAGCGGAGGAGAGCCTCTGGAGGAGCTCCTCCCTCCTGCTTCCCGTCCAGTCGAAGGCCCCCGCCTTTATGAGGCACTCGAGAACCTTCTTGTTTACCTTCTTTCCGTCCACTCTCCTGACGAAGTCCTGAAGTCCTCTGAAGATCCCTCCTTCCCTTGCGTAGGTTATCGCCCTCGCGGCTTCCTCACCCACTCCCTTTATCCTGCCTATACCGAACCTTATCTTTCTGTCCCCCTCTATCCTGAAGCCCACATCGCTCCTGTTCACATCGGGGGGCAGTATCTCAAAGCCCATCAGCTTTGCGTCCTTTATCAGGTTTATGAACTTGTTATCGTTCTTTTCGGTGGTGAGCTTGACCGCGAAGAACTCCTCGGGGTAGTGGGCCTTCATGTAGGCGGTCCAGTAGGAGATGTATCCGTAGGCTACCGAGTGGGACTTGTTGAAAGAGTAAGAGGCAAACTTCTCTATGTCCTCCCAGAGCTTTGTTATCTTGTCCTCTGGATAGCCCCTCTCGACAGCTCCTCTTATGAATTTCTCCCTCATCTGCTCCATGAGGTCCTTCTTCTTCTTTCCTATCGCCTTCCTGAGGGTGTCCGCCTCTCCAGGGGTGAAGCCCGCAAGGATCTGGGACATCTTCATAACCTGCTCCTGGTAGACGATCACCCCGTAGGTCTCCTTGAGGACATCCTCGAGCTCCGGGAAGGGATACTCTATCTCCTCCCTTCCGTGCTTCCTGTTTATGTATCTGTCCACGAGACCGCTCTTGAGAGGTCCGGGCCTGTATAGGGCGAGGACCGCCACTATGTCGTCGAAGGAGTCGGGCTTGAGGCGTCTGAGAAGCTCCTTCATCCCCCTGCTCTCGAGCTGGAAGACCCCTGTGGTGTTCCCCTCCTGAAGGAGCTCGAAGACCTTGGGATCGTCCATGGGGAGGGAGAGGAAGTCCACATCTATCCCCCTCCTCTCTTTGACGAGGTCCCTCATCCCCTTGAGCTCTGTTAGGGTCTTGAGGCCCAGAAAGTCCATTTTCAGAAGCCCCAGATCTTCCAGCTTGGTCATGTCGTACTGGGTCGCGGCGGTCCCGTCCCTGTCGTAGAACATGGGGATGAGCTCCGAAAGGGGCTCGGGTGCTATGACCACGCCCGCCGCGTGGAGGGAGGTATGCCTGGTGAGGCCCTCGAGCTTCAGGGCTATATGGACGAGCCTATCTATCTCCGGGTTCTCCTTGCAGAGCTTCCTGAACTTGTTTACGTTGTCCTCTATGTCCCCCCTGTGGGCTCCGTATCTCTCTTTTAAAACCTCCAAGGGAGTCAGATACATCTCCTCGAGGGAGAGCCAGGTCCCCTGAACGTCCCCCTGGGGTATGAGCTTGGCCAGCTGGTCCGCTGTGGAGTAGGGAAGGCCGAGGGCCCTTGCCACGTCTCTGAGGGTCTGCTTTGCCTTCATGACGTTATAGGTGATTATCTGGGCCACGTTCTCGTGACCGTACTTTTCCTTCACGTAGTCTATTACCCTGTCCCTGTTGTCCTGACAGAAGTCCACGTCTATGTCTGGCATGGAGACTCTTTCTGGGTTTAGAAACCTCTCGAAGAGGAGGCCGTGCCTTATGGGGTCCACGTCCGTTATACCTATGGCGTAGGCGACGAGGGAGCCGGCGGCCGATCCCCTTCCCGGTCCCACGGGTATGTCCCTGCCCTTGGCCCAGTTTATGAAGTCCTGGACTATCAGGAAGTACCCCGCAAAGCCCATCCTGTTTATAACGTCCAGCTCGTACTCGAGCCTCTCCCAGTACTCTTTCGAATCCCTCGCCTGCCCTTTGGCTATCCTCTGTCTGAGGCCCTTTACAGCAAGGTGTCTGAGGTGCTCTTCGAGGGTCGTGTCTTTGGGAACCTCGTATTTAGGGAGCAGGTATCCGCTGCTTTCGAAGAGCTCAAAGCTGTCGGCGGTCTTTTCCATCACCTCGAGGGTATTCAGGAGGGCCTCTTCCCATCCGTCGAACTTGCCCTCGAACTTCCTCCAGACCTCCTCGGGGCTCGCGAAGTGGAGCCCCTCGTTGGCGCACATGAAGCCCCCTTTGGTGATCTCGTGGATGGTTCTCTTCATCTGTATCGCCATCAGGACCGTGTGGGCGTCCTTGTCCTCGGGATTAAGGTAGTGGGAGTCGTTGGTGGCTATCAGCTTCACCCCGTACTTTCTCGCTATCTCTATCAGGTTCCTGTTGGCTACAGCCTGTTCGGGAAGGTCGTTGGCCTGGAGCTCCAGGTATAGGTCCTCCCCGAATATGTCCTTGAACTTCTTAACCCACTCGATGGCTTTCTCCGTCTCGTTTATGGAGGCGTAGTAAGTGGGAACTCCCTTGAGGCAGGCCGTCAGCGCTATTAGACCTTCTCCGTATTTTTCCAGAAGCTCGTAGTCTATCCTCGGCTTGTAGTAGAAGCCTTCCTTGTAGGCGAGGGTGGAGAGCTTGAAGAGGTTCTTGAGGCCCTTGTCGTCCTTGGCGATCAGTATGAGGTGGTGGTTGTACTTGTCGGTTATGTTGTCCTCGCTCCCCTTGGTCCTCCTGTCGAACCTGGAGCCCGTGGTGAAGTAGGCCTCCATTCCTATTATGGGTTTTATTTCCTCCTTCTTTAAGGCCCTGTAGAACTGGTAGGAGCCGAAGAGGTTCCCGTGGTCCGATACGCCTACCGCCTTGTATCCGAACTCCTTAGCTTTTTTTACAAGATCTTCTATCTTTATGGCCCCGTCGAGGAGCGAGTA
>JALWEK010000203.1:0-743 GCA_027014185.1 Aquificaceae bacterium | reverse complement strand
AGCGAGTACTGAGTGTGGAGATGGAGGTGGACGAAATCTTTCACTCCCCCTTTCATCGAATTTTCATATTACGGTCCTCACCGAGGTGCGTTTACGGCCAATTAGACAGGTATTTCTTGGATTTGGGATGAAGCGTGTAAGTTCCTGAAAGACTAAGCCTTTTCCTCGGCCCTTTTCAAAACCTTGACCACAACCTCTTTCACCCTGTTCTTCTCTACATCACCTACTATGAACTTGAAACCGTCGTACTCGAACTCGTCCCCCTTCTGAGGCACCTTCTCGAGGTTCGCCATAACGAAGCCGCTCACCGTATCGTAATCGTACTCCTCGGGAAGCTCGAAGCCAAGCATCTGGGCCACCTCCTCTATGTCCGCAGATCCGTCTATCCTGTACATGTCGTAGGAGATCTTCTCAACCTCCTTCTCCTCCTCCCACTCCTCTGGAACCTCACCGATCAGCCATCTCAGGAGGTCGTACATGGTTACCAGCCCAGAGACGGCACCGTGCTCGTCCACAACTATAGCTATTTGGGTCTTCGCCTTTCTGAGCTCCTGGAGGAGGCTTCCAACGGTCATCACCTCCGGCACGAACAGGGCTTCCCTTCTAAACTCGGTGAGTTTCCTGTCCCTGTTCGAGCTAAGGGGCAACAGGTCCTTAACGTGGACTATACCGGTGATGTCGTCGAGCTTTTCCCTGTAAACGGGTATCCTGCTGTGCCCGTGCTTTCTTATCTCCTCTATAAC
>JALWEK010000202.1 GCA_027014185.1 Aquificaceae bacterium | reverse complement strand
TCCTTATACTTACCAACGTCCTCGACAAGTTCCCTCCCCTGGCCCTCGCCGAGGACGTTGGTAAGTATAAGGAGGGAACGAGGTTAACTAAAGAGATCCTCAAGGAGATCTTCAAGAAGGTCAAGGAGGTAAAGGTAAAGGACTACACAGAAGAAGAAGCGAGGTTCATCCTCCCGATAGACCTGATAAACATCCTCAAGTATCTTATAGACCTGAGGTTCAGGAGGGAGAGGAAGGACGACATAGCCCACCTCGGAAACAGGAGAGTGAGGTCCGTAGGCGAGCTTCTCGAGAACCAGGTAAGGACCGGCATAGCCAAGATGGAGAAGGTCTTCAGGGACAGGATAGCGGTCATAAACCCCGAAGACCCCAACATAAGACCTCAGGATCTCATAAACCCAAGGTACGTCACCAACTCCATCGTGGAGTTCCTCAAGGGAGGACAGCTATCCCAGTATCTCGACAACGCCAATCCGCTGTCCGCCCTAACCCACAAGAGGAGGCTCTCCGCTCTCGGACCGGGAGGACTCACCAGGGAGAGCGCCAAGTTCGAGATAAGGGACGTCCATCCCTCCCACTACGGGAGGATATGTCCCATAGAGACTCCCGAAGGGCAGAACATAGGACTTGTCACCTCCATGACTGTCTATGCACAGGTGAACGAGTACGGTTTCCTCATAACCCCCTACAGGAAGGTTGAGAACGGCGTGGTCACAGACAAGATAGAGTATCTGGCCGCCTACGAGGAGGAGGACTACGTCATAGCCCAGAGCACCCCGACCGATGAGAAGGGAAGGATACTCGCCGAGAGGGTCCTCGCAAGACACAAGAACGACATAAGGATAGTAAAGCCAGAGCAGGTGAACTACATAGACGTATCACCCAGGCAGGTGATCTCGGTATCCGCATCGCTCATACCCTTCCTCGAGCACGACGACGCGAACAGGGCGCTGATGGGGTCGAACATGCAGAGGCAGGCGGTCCCGCTGATCCTGACCCAGGCTCCCCTAATAGGGACAGGTATGGAGAAGAAGGTTGCCAAGGACTCCCACTCGGTTGTTATAGCCAAGAGGGGAGGTGTTGTAGAGGAGGTGAGCAGCGCGAGGATAGTGATAAGGGTGAATCCCAAGGAGATGGACCCCTCCGATCCCCTCGATTTTGGCATAGACATATACGAGCTAAAGAAGTTCCAGAGAACGAACCAGAACACCTGTGTGAACCAAAGACCTCTCGTGAAGAAGGGCCAGGAGGTAAAGGCGGGTGACGTTATAGCGGACGGGCAGTCCACCTACAGGGGAGAGCTCGCCCTCGGGAAGGACGTTCTCGTCGCCTTCATGCCCTGGAGAGGATACAACTTCGAGGACGCTATAGTCATATCCGAGAGACTCGTCAAGGAGGATGTCTATACATCCATACACATAGAGGAGCTCGAGGTAGAGGCGAGGGAGACGAAGCTGGGAGAGGAGGAGATAACTAGGCAGATACCAGGGGTTCCCGAGAAGGCCCTGGCGCATCTGGACGAGCTCGGGATAGTGAAGATAGGAACCTACGTAAAGCCAGGTGACATTCTCGTGGGTAAGGTGACTCCCAAGGGTGAGACCCAGCTAACCCCCGAGGAGAAGCTCCTCCAGGCTATATTCGGTGAGAAGTCCAAGGACGTTAAGGACTCCTCCCTCAGATGTCCTCCGGGTGTGGAAGGCGTGGTTATAGACGTTCAGATATTCACTAGGAGAACGGGCGAGAGGAAGAGCATGCTCGTGGACACGGTAGAGAGGGAGGAAATGGAGGCCCTGAAGGAGGAGCTAGAGAAGCGGAAGAACCTGATCGTGGAGGGCAGGAACAAGGTCCTCAAGGGCCTGCTTCTTGGGAAGAAGATAGAGAAGGACGTCACCATAAGGAAGAAGACCTACAAGGCCGGAACGAAGATAGATGAGGAGCTTCTCGGAACGCTCATGAACTTCATAATCTCCAAGCCCGACAACTTCTTCAAGAGTAAGAAGCTGATCCAGCAGATAAGTGAGGTGGTCAGCAGGTCCAAGAGCCAGATCCAGATGCTCACTAAGATTTACGAAGAGAAGAAGAAGATGCTCTACAGGAGGGGAGACCTGCCCCCCGGTGTCATAACGCTGGTGAAGGTCTACATAGCCCAGAAGAGGAAGATAAAAGTCGGAGACAAGATGGCGGGAAGACACGGAAACAAGGGTGTTATCTCCGTAGTCCTTCCCGTGGAGGACATGCCCTTCCTGCCCGACGGAACTCCCGTGGACATAGTCCTGAAC
>JALWEK010000201.1 GCA_027014185.1 Aquificaceae bacterium | reverse complement strand
AAGAACATGGTGAAGCCGATGGGTATCAGCAGTGCACCTATGCCTATCGGGAAGGGCCAGATGCTGGTCTCGTGATGCGCATGATGAACAGCTCCCTGTGCCATCTCAGTCCCTCCTTACCAAAACCTGATATGGATCAGCTGACAAATATCATACCTCTGGGGTAAGCGCTGTGCAAGGACTTTTTCTTAAAACATGAGTATAAAGTCAGATATTCATCTCTTTTGCTATGTAAGAGATCCGTGGTATGTTAGTTAGTGTGTATTAACGATCGCAATATAAGTTCTTAACTTATCTACATCTTTTAACTAAAGATGTGCCATGCTATTGGATTTTCTGCTCCGCTTTCGTCAACTCCAAAAAAGGTTGTATAATAGAGTTAGCGCTTACTAATTACGGAGGTGTGTAGATGAGTAAGCATGTTGTGATAATAGGAGGTGGTATAGGAGGCCTCGCTACAGCTTACAACCTAAGAAAGTTAGACAAGAACATCAAGGTAACGATAGTATCCAACAAACCCTACTTCGGTTTCACCCCAGCCTTCCCTCACCTCGCCCTCGGATGGAGGAAGTTCGAAGACATAACCGTTCCTCTCGCCCCACTTCTTCCCAAATTCGGGATAGACTTCGTAAACGAGGCGGCCGAAACCATAGACCCTGAGGCGAACAAGGTGAAAACCAAGTCCGGAAGAGAGATAGAGTACGATTACCTGGTCATAGCCACGGGTCCCAAGCTGATCTTTGGAGCGGAAGGCCAGGAGGAGAACTCCTCCTCCGTCTGCACAGCAGAGCACGCCATGGAAACCCAGAAGAAGCTGGAGGAGTTTTACAGGAACCCCGGACCGGTGGTGATAGGAGCCATACCGGGCGTGAGCTGCTTCGGACCAGCTTACGAGTTCGCCTTCATGCTCAACCACGAACTCGTAAAGAGAGGTATAAGGCACAAGGTCCCCATAACCTACGTAACATCCGAGCCTTACATAGGACATCTAGGCCTGGGCGGGGTCGGTCCTTCTAAAAGGATGATGGAAGACCTCTTTGCCGAGAAGGACATAAGGTACGTAACCAACGTTAAGGTAACGAAGATAGAGAAGGACAAGGTAGTTTACGAAGATCTCGATGGAAACACCCACGAGCTCGAGGCTAAGTTCACCATGTTCATGCCCAGGTTCCAGGGTCCGGATGTTGTCGCTTCTGCAGGAGATAAGGTGGCCAACCCAATGAACAAGATGGTGATAGTGAACAGGTGCTTCCAGAACCCAACGTACAAGAACATATACGGGGTTGGTGTTGTTACCGCCATACCACCCGTTGAGAAGACTCCCGTCCCAACGGGAGCCCCGAAGACAGGCCAGATGATAGAGGGTATGGCTATGGCGGTTGCGCTGAACATAGTGAACGACATCCACAACTCCCCGGACAGGTACGCTCCAACCCTAGCCGCCATATGTATAGCTGATATGGGCAAGGAGGCAGCTGGATTTATAGCGAACCCTGTCATCCCCCCGAGGGCTTGGGTGAAGACGAAGAAGGCCAAATGGGTCCACTACCTGAAGACCGCATTCGAAAAGTACTTCCTGTGGAAGGTAAAGAGGGGCGACATAGCTCCCTGGTTCGAGGAGAAGGCCCTCGAGCTACTCCTTCATCTAAAACCGGTGGAGCCCTGCAGGGAGTGCGAAGGATCGCCTGGGTCGAGATGTTGAGGAGGGCTCGCCCCTCCCTTATACTTTATAGACTATGGTTAGCACTAGGGAAAGGATAATCAAGACGGGTGCGCAGATAATAGCCCACGAGGGGCTGAGGATGTTCACCGCCAAAAGGATAGGTGAGAGACTCGGCATATCGGACGCTGCCATATTCAAGCACTTTCCAACAATGGACAGCATAGCGGAGGAAATAATAGGCAGGTACACAACCGAATGCCTCAGGAGGACGGAAGAGGCTATCAGGAGAGGATCCAACGCCGTGGAGAAGCTCTCCCTGATAATAGATGGCCATATAGACCTTCTGGAGGAGACGAGGGGAGTTACCCCAGTTCTCTGCTTCGAGTTCTCCAGGAGCAGCAAGAGAAAGCTAAAGAAGATGATATTCGACTTCCTGAACACCTACGCAAGCAAGGTGGGAGAGGTGATATACGAAGGTATGCAGGAGGGGACTATAAGGAAGGATATAGACGTGGAGGAGGTGAGCTTCTCCTTTATAGGCTTTATGCAGGCAAAGGTCTTCCAGTGGTTCATCAGAGGAAGGAGAGGAAAGATCGTCAAGGACAGGGACTCGGTTAAAAAGATGCTCCTGGAGGGATTAGTTATCCGCCAACCCTGAACATCTCAACCTTCGGTCCCTTCTCTCTGAGGGAAAATCTCAACTCCGAATACCTGTCCTCGCGGTCTGTCCAGAGCTGTTCTATCCTATTGGCTATCTCTTCGTCGCTCGCACCCCCTCTGAGGAGGGACTTCACATCGAAACCTTTCTGGGAGAACAGACATGTGAAGAGCTGGCCGTCGGCAGAGAGCCTTAGTCTTGTGCACCCCCTACAGAAAGGCCTTGTCACAGAGGCTATTATCCCGAACTCAAATCCAGTATCCCTGTAGCGAAACCTCATAGCGGTCTCACTCTTTTCCCTTCCGATCTCTTCAAACGGAAACCTCTTGGATAAAAGGCCGAGTATCTCGTCGGCGGTGACGACCTTATCCATGCTCCATCCGTTCAGCGTTCCAACATCCATGTACTCTATGAACCTGAGCACTATCCCCCTCTCCCTGCAGAACTCGGCTATGTCCAAGATCTCGTCGTCGTTCACACCCCTTACCACGACTGTGTTCACCTTTACAGGACTGAAGCCGAGTTTAAGGGCTGTGTCTATACCCTCTATAACCTTATCAAGATCGACCTGTCTTCCTACGATCTTCGAAAACTTATCCTTCTTCAGAGTTAAGAGGCTTATCGTTATACGCTTCAGTCCGCTATCCTTAAACACTTCTGCCTTCTCAGCCAGGTTGTAGCCGTTGGTGGTTAGCGCTATATCTTTTAAGCCCTCTACATCGCTCAGCATCCCTATCAGGTTCTCGAGATGGGCCCTCATCAAGGGTTCCCCGCCTGTTATCCTTACCTTCCTGAGGCCCTTTGGGACCAGGAGGGAAACGAGCCGAGCTATCTCCTCGTAAGATAGTAGATCTTTCCTTTGCAGGAACTCTATCTCCCTGTCCGGGGGCATGCAGAAGAAACATCTGAAGTTGCATCTGTCCGTTACGGAAATCCTTAGATCCCTCAGCTCTCTTCCAAGCCTATCTACCATATCAAGCTCCTAGAACCCACTCACCCTTGCCCGAGCTGAAGACCTCCTTCTTCCAGATGGGCGCTCTCTTCTTGGTCTCGTCCACAGCGTACCTGCAGGCTTTGAAGGTTTCTCCCCTGTGACCACCGAACACAACGACGAGGAAGGAAGGCTCACCTACCGGGACCACACCGAGCCTGTGATGGATGAAGACCTCCTTAACGCCGAACTTTTCTAGGGTTTCATCCCTTATCTTTTTCATCTCCTTGATGGCCATCTCGGGATAAGCCTCGTAGTGAAGCTCCTTGACGTCCCCATCCTCCGGTGCGCTTCTGGGTATTCCCAAGAAAACAACGGAGGCTCCACACTCGGGAGGGACTTTAAAATCAGCCAAAACTTTTTCCGCGCCGAACCACTCGTGGCCTAAGTAAACCCGGGGGACCATTTCCACCTCCATATGACATCCATGTCATATATTTAACCCATACTTCTCTGGCTGACAACCCCTTTGCATTTGAACCTTTTTGTATAATTTCAATAAAAGAGCAAAGGAGGGGTGTTTTGGAAGCTCAAGCTGTTCAGGCGAGAGAGGTAAGGCTAATAGACATAATACACAGAGCCGTTCAGATGGACGCGAGCGACATACACATAACGTCCGGGGCTAGGCCGGCCGTTCGTGTCGATGGGAATATCCAGTTTCTAACGGACTTTCCTGTCCTCACGCCGGATATGACCCAGAAACTAGCCTACTCTGTGATGTCTGAAAGACACAGGAAGACCCTTGAGGAGAGAGGACAGGTTGATTTCTCCTTCGGGGTGAAGGATCTCGGAAGGTTCAGGGCGAACGTCTTCTATCAGAGGAGCTCCGTTGCCGCGGCCTTCAGGAGGCTCCCCTACAAGATAAGGAACGTAAAGGAGCGCGGACTGAGTGAGAAGGTCCTCGAGCTATGCCACAGGAGCATGGGGCTCGTTCTCGTTACAGGACCCACTGGCTCGGGTAAGTCCACAACCCTCGCCGCAATGATAAACTACATAAACGAGAACTTCCCTTATCACATAATAACGATAGAGGACCCCGTAGAGTACATATTTCATCACAGGCAGAGCATAGTTAACCAGAGGGAGATAGACCAGGACGTCTATTCCTTCGCCGAGGCTCTCAGAGCTGCTCTCAGGGAAGATCCGGATGTCATACTGGTGGGTGAGATGAGGGACAGGGAGACCATAGAGACAGCCCTCAGGGCCGCCGAGACCGGACACCTAGTGTTTGGAACCCTTCACACCAACACTGCCATATCTACGATAACGAGGATAGTAGATATATTCCCCGCAGAACAGCAGGAACAGATAAGGGTACAGCTCTCCTTTACCTTGCAGGGAGTCATATCCCAGAGGCTCCTTCCGAAGGTGGGGGGAGGAAGGGTGCTCGCCTACGAGCTGCTCATACCCAACTCAGGTATAAGGAACCTTATAAGGGAGAACAAGCTCCAGCAGATATACTCTCTGATGCAGAGTGGACAGCTGGAGAGCGGTATGCAGACTATGAACCAGAGCCTCTTCAGGCTGTATAAGGCGGGGTACATAACCGTCGATGAAGCCATGAGAGCTTCTCCCGATATAAAAGAGTTAGAGAGGATGCTCGGGTTAAAGAGAGGGGCTTAAACAATGCCAAAGTACAAGGTGAAGGCCTACACGGAGGAGGGGAACTTAGTAGAGGACGTTATAGAGGCTCCTTCCTTCAACGACTTGGTCGAAAAGGTTAGGGAAAAAGGCCTCCACTTCATAAACGCTGATGAGATAGTTGAGGCAGCCCCACAGAAGGAGGAAAAGAAGGAAGAGAGGAAGAAGGGCGGTTTTACCCTCTTCGGAAGGGTAGGGGACAGGGATATATCACTGTTCTGCAGACAGCTCGGGGCAATGGTAAACGCCGGGGTGGGGATAATAGAGGCCCTCGAGATAGTTGCGGAGCAGATGCCCAACAAGAGGCTCTCGGAGGCTGTCGCTGAAGTTGCCAAGAGCGTTAGCGAGGGTACATCCCTGTCGGAAGCGATGGCGTCCAGAGCGGACGTTTTTCCAGAGCTAGTTATAAACCTGGTCGCTGTCGGAGAGGAAACCGGTGAACTCGACAGGGCCCTTCTGAGGGCTTCCGAGTACTACGAGAAGCTCGCGATGATAAAGAGCAAGATAAAGAGCGCCTCCTTCTATCCCATATTCGTCTTGGTTATAGCGACGGTGATAGTTACAGGTATCCTGTACTTCCTGGTTCCCACCTTCGCACAGATATACGCCAGTATGGGAGGGGCCCTGCCCCTGCCGACTCAGATACTCATAAACATATCCAACGCCCTCAGGGAGAACATACTCTACGTTATAGGGTTTATAGTTATCTTCTCCATCGCCTTCAGGACAGCCTATAAGAGGAGCTACGGCTTCAGAAGGGCGGTCCACGCATTCATACTTAGATCTCCCAAGTTCGGAGATCTCGCCCTCAAGAGCGCGATGGCAAAGTTCGGCAGGACTATGGCAACCCTCTTCGCGAGTGGTGTGTCCATAGAGAGGGCCCTTGAGGTAGCCGGTAAAGTTGCAGGAAACCTCGTCATAAAGGAGGCTGTGGACCAGGTCCAGAAGGAAGTCACCGAAGGTCAGGCTATGTGGTCCTCCATGGAGAAGACGGGCCGATTCCCGAAGCTGATAGTTGCCATGGTGAAGGTGGGAGAGGAAACGGGAAGACTCGACGAGATGCTCGACACCATAGCCAGGTTTTACGAGGACGAGGTGGACAGAACTGTCGAGGGGCTGATAACCCTCATAGAACCTCTTCTCATAGTCATCCTAGGGACCATAGTTGGTGGCATACTCATAGCACTGTACATGCCCATATTCAAAATGGGCGAGCTTATCAAGTGATCCTCCTGTATATCCTGTCCACTAGGTATCTTATCTCGCTCCCTCCTTCCCCAAAAAGCTCTTCGAGTGCGTTCAGCGTTTCGCTGTAGAGAGTTTCCGCCTTCTCTTTAGCTTCCCTTTCCCCCAAGAGCTCGAAGTATCCATCCTGGTCGAGGATATCGTCCGTTATCTGGAAAAGGAGACCCACTTTCCTACCCGCCTCCTCTAGATCGTGGAGAAGATCTTCTCTTTTGGACACAACTCCCGCCGACATGAAGCAGGCCTCGAACAGAGCTGCGGTCTTGAGAAGGTTGACCCTCTCTAGATCCCTCTCTCCAGTTATGTCCAGGACCTGACCCCCCACCATACCCGCCGACCCGGCTTTTTTAGCTATCACACCTATCAGTTCCACGATCTCTTCTCCAGAGAGGGTTCTGAAGTTTTTCCTGTCCGAGAGAACCTCGAAGGCGTAGTTCAGCAGTGCATCCCCGGCGAGTATGGCTACAGCCTCCCCGTACTTGACGTGGCACGTAGGGAATCCCCTCCTGATCTGATCGTTATCCATCGCCGGGAGATCGTCGTGTATAAGCGAGTAGTTGTGGATCATCTCTATCGCACATCCCGCGGTTATGGCATCCTCCTCGTCCCCTCCCAGAGCGCTGCTCACCGCCACGGTGAACAGAGGCCTTATCCTCTTCCCAGGCTGAAAGAGATAGTAGGCCATGGCCTCCCTAAGAAGGTCCGGCCCAGCGGGATCGAACAGCTCCCTCAATCTCTTCTCGATCCTCTCCTTCCACAGGGAAATCCTTTCCATAAGCCTTAAAATTTTACAGAGATCTTTATGGAGACGCGGAGTTGAAGGTAGGTGCTTTTGA
>JALWEK010000200.1 GCA_027014185.1 Aquificaceae bacterium | reverse complement strand
CTCCAGAACTCCTCCGGGCTCGAAAAGAGATGGGTAAGCTCGTTCCTGTGTGCCACAGCGAAGGCTCCGAGCATCTCCAGGGAGAGGATCAACCCCACGAGTCTGGCTCCCAAACCCAATCCCATCAGCACCCCGCCCCCAGCTCCGTTAGCCCGATCAGGAGAGCGCTCAGGTGAGGGAACGGCATGCCTAAGCTTGCGAAGAAGTCTGTGGTCCTGTCGATGTTCATCAGCTTCCCGTAACCTGTCCTAGAAAAGAGCCATCCCCAGTACATTCTCACGAAGAGCAAAAAGAGGGACTGAAGGGGAGGCAGAACCCAAATAGCCCTATCGTAAAGATAGACTAAACCGCTCAAGCTAAAAGTCATCTAACCCCCTCCCTGTGGTGGTAGGTCTTAAGACTTGGGTTCTTCCTTGGGCTTCATCTTACCTCCGCAACCTCCCGGTCCTCCGCAGGTCATCTCCTTGGTCTTCTTCTTGGCCTCTTCCTTCTTCCCCTTCTTCATGCCAGCGCAGGTGGCCTCCTTAGCCTTTTGCTGCATGCCCTTGTTCATACCTGCACACTTACCTTCTCCGGCGTGGGAGGGGGTGACTCCCTCCGCCCCCAAACCGAGCAAAACTGCCGAGCCGAGTAACGTCATCAGCCTCTGCTTTCCTTTCATCTTTGCTCACCTCCTGATTTAAACCTACCACATCCGTTGCTGTGTTCTGTAATCTAGATCACTCAGCTGAGAACTCCCGGACTAGATTTAAGTTATGCAAAGTGTTCCAGAGGGTGTCGGTCTTGGACTCAGATACTCCTTCGCGGAGGAGGTCTTAAATAAGGAAGACGCCCCCAGATGGTTCGAGATAGCCCCGGAGAACTGGATGAGAAGGGGAGGGTTCTTCAGGAAGACCTTGGAGAGGATAAGGGAGAGGTTTCCGATCGTGTGCCACGGCCTGTCCCTCTCGATAGGCTCCCCGGACCCCATCAATAGGGAGTTCCTGAAGGAGCTGAAGGATTTCCTGGACGACTTCCACATAGAGGTTTACTCGGAACATCTGAGCTTTTCCTCCCTTGGGGGCAGCTACCTGCACGATCTGTTTCCACTTCCCTTCAGGGAGGATACGGTGAGGACGGTCTCCAAGAAGGTCGCCGAGGTGGAGGAGATACTGGAGAGGCCCCTTATACTGGAAAACATATCCTACTACTGGAAACCCACGGGAGAGATGGAGGAGTGGGAGTTTATAAATTCAGTTCTTGAGGAGAGCGGTGCGAGGCTGCTTCTGGATGTGAACAACGTCTATGTTAACTCCCTAAACCACGGGTACGATCCCTACGAGTTTATAGAGAGGCTCGATCTTTCAAAGGTGGCCTACATACACGTGGCCGGACACGAGAGGTTCGACAGGATCGTGATAGACACCCACGGCGCCCCTGTGATAGAGGAGGTCTATAGGCTCTTAGAGTTTACCCTGGAGAGGACTGGCCCCGTCCCTATCTTGCTGGAGAGGGACAACAACGTACCGCCTTACGAGGAGCTCTTAAGTGAGGTCCGAAAGTTGGAGGAAGTATGCGGTGCAAAGAGGGCGGGATGAGATGGAAACCCTCTTTGCGGTAGCCAAAGGGCTTGAGAGACCGAAAGATCCCGCTCTCGAGGTGTACCACAGGCTCGTTTACAACAGGTTCGAGGACTTTATAGAGACTTCCTTTCCCCTCTTTTCCTCCTTCGCAGGTGAAGAGCTGGAGCCCCTGATAGAAGAGTTTCTCAAGCTCGACCATACATCCCCGCTGCTCATAGACTTAGGAAAGGAGTTCGTCGAGTTCTTCAGAGAGGCGGGAACGAATTTAAAGGAGAGCAAACCATTCTTAGAGGATCTTCTTCTCTACGAGTGGTCTGAGATAGAGGTGTTCAACGCTCCAGACGAAAACGGTTCCTCAGAGTTCTCATGGAAGGATAGCTACAGGCTCTCCGCCTCTTCCAGGCTTCTACATCTTCGCTATCCGGTCCACAGGGCGGGCGAACTCTCTCCCGAAGAAATCCTCGAAAGGGAAGGGGACCACTACATACTCCTTTACAGGGACAGAGAGTCAGAGGTAAAGAGGGTGGAGCTAACAGCCTTCGTTTACAAATTCCTCAAGGATATAAACTTGGGGATCTCCCCAATCGAGGCATTCGAAAAATCGGGGCTGGGGGAGGAGAAGGAGGAGGCGAGGCCTTACCTGGAGAGGTTTCTTAGAGAGCTCTTAGAACTCGGCGTCCTGGTCAAAAATTAGATCCTGAGTCCGAAATATAAAGCCATGAGGGTCGAGGACTCCCAGGTC
>JALWEK010000199.1 GCA_027014185.1 Aquificaceae bacterium | reverse complement strand
GAGAAGGGAACGTTGGACCTGTACCTTTAGTTTATACTTTTATACATGCTCGAACTACTTACGGAAAAGTTCAGCGGAACGCTCAGCAAGTTAAAGGGTGCTAGGAAGCTAACCGACAAGGTCATAAACGACGCCCTCCGGGACATAAGGCTCGCCCTCCTCGAGGCGGACGTAGATTACGAGGTAACCAAGAGATTTCTAAAAAGGGTAAGGGAGAGGGCACTCTCGGCAGAGGTAAAGAGGAACCTCTCTCCCGCCGAGCAGGTGATAACCATCGTTTACGAGGAACTTGTAAACATACTCGGCAAGGAGAAGGAGGATTTAAAGAAGGGGACGGTCCTATTCGTGGGCCTTCAGGGAACAGGGAAGACAACTACCATAGGAAAGCTGGCCAATCTGCTGAAGAAGAAAGGGTTTAAGGTTGCCGTTTCATCAACGGACGTGAGGCGTCCCGCAGCCATGCTCCAGCTCGAGAGACTCGCCGAGAAGGTAGGCGTTCCCTACTACTCCTTCGGAGAGGGCCTTTCGGCCGTCGATATAGCCAGGGAGGCTGTAAGGAAGGCTAAGGATGAGGGTATGGACTACCTCCTCCTCGATACGGCGGGGAGGCTCCATGTGGACGAGGAACTCATGGAGGAGCTTGAGAGGATAAAGGAGGAGGTAAAACCTTCAGAGATAATCTACGTAGCGGACGCCATGCAGGGCCAGACCGCCCTAGAGACCGCAAAGACCTTCCACGAGAGGCTCGGACTAACGGGGGTCGTCCTTACCAAGATGGATGGCGATGCGAGGGGAGGCTTGGCCCTATCGGTCAGGGAGACCCTCGGGGTTCCCATAAAGTTCATAGGCGTGGGGGAGAAGATAGAGGATATAGAGCCCTTCTATCCCGACAGGGTGGCCCAGAGGATACTGGGCCTTGGAGATCTTCAGTCCCTCGTGGAGCGCGCCCAGGAGGTCATACCCGAGGACAAAGCCCAGCATCTGTCCACTAAGGTCATGGCAGGAGACTTCGATCTCGAGGACCTTAGAGAGATGCTTAGGATGATTCAGAACATGGGGCCACTCGACAAGCTCCTCGGTATGATACCTGGTATCGGTGCCCAGATGAAGAACATAAAGGTGGACGAAAAGCAGTTCAAGAGGATAGAGGCGATCATAAACTCGATGACTCCAGAGGAGAGGAGAAACCCCCGCATAATAAACATGAGCAGAAAGAAGAGGATAGCTAAAGGGAGCGGAACGAGCGTTTCCGAGGTGAACAAGGTTCTCAAGCGCTACGAGGAGATGAGAAAGATGATGAGGAAGCTCAAGGGGATGGCGGGTATGCCCATGCCCAAGTTTCCCTTCAAATTCTGATATAATAAACAGCTCAGGTTTTCAGGAGGACGGAGAATGGCTGTAAGGATAAGGCTCGCCAAGTTCGGACGCAGGCACCACCCCATATACAGGATAGTGGTTATGGACTCCAAGTCTCCCAGAGAAGGCAACTACATAGACATACTCGGAACATACGATCCCAAGAGGAAGGTTTTGCTCGATATAAAGCCTGATAAGGTTAAGGAGTGGATCTCTAAGGGTGTTGAGATAGCCGGCAGGGCGAAGGCTATATTGGAAGGTGCGGGAGTTCTTAAGGACGCTATCCCGGAGGAGTGTGAGCTCAGGCGTGTAGGGGATTACTGGGTACTGAAGAAGAAAACCACCAAGGAGGTGCACTCATGAGCGCTATGAAGGAGATAGTGGAGACAACCGCAAAGGCTCTCGTTGACAACGCCGACAAGGTCCAGGTGACTGAGATCGAAGGGGAGAAGACCATAGTTATCGAGCTGAGGGTGGATCCCTCGGAGCTCGGAAAGGTTATCGGGAAGCAGGGCAGAATTGCGAGGGCCCTCAGAACGTTGCTCTCGGCCATGGGCCGTAAAACAGGAAAGAGGGTCGTACTGGAGATCCTCGAATAACATGTGAACCACCCCGCCTGAGGGCGGGGTATCATTAATCAAAACCTACATTTTTGTAATGCTCAACGCTTCCCTCGAACACCACCACAAGGTCTATTCTGAAGGGTAGGTCTATTTTCTCTCTTTCCATGAAAGTGTACGCACACTCGATTATCCTAGAGAGTTTCCTTTTGTCGAACCTTTCTACTGGGTGTCCGAACTCAGAACTTCTACCTCCCTTGACCTCGACGAAGACGAGAACCTCTCCGTCCCGAGCCACTATATCTATCTCCCCCGTTCTGCAGCGGTAGTTCCTCTCGAGGATACGGTAGCCCAGGTTTTTCAAGTACTCCGAAACTATCTCTTCGTACTCAGCACCCTTCATTATCAAGCTCTTCTATAAGCTCCTCCGGTGTTACGCTGGCGGTTCCGAACTCCCCCACCACTATCCCCGCACAGAGGTTCGCGAGCTCACAGGCCTCCTCCCAGGTGGCTCCCGCCAGATAAAAGGCGGTGAGTGCTGCCACCACGGTGTCTCCCGCCCCCGTAACGTCGTAAACCTCCTTAGCTCTCGCTGGGAAGTTCTCCACTCTGTCCCTGAAGAGGGTCATGCCCTTCGGACCCCTAGTGACTACGAGGGTCTCCACCTCCAGTTCCTTCTTGAGCCTCAGGCCAAGAGTTTCCACGGGGTCGCCGGAGAGTATGTCCGTCATCTCTCTCAGCTCCTTTTCGTTCGGTGTTATAAGGCTCGCTCCCCTGTAGAGTTCCTTGTTCACGGGCCTTGGGTCCACCGCCCAGAATACCTCCTTCTCCCTGACCATATCAGTTACCTTGTAGGTTACAGTTCCCTTGGCGTAATCTGAAACTATTATCCCGTCGCACTCGGTTTCGGTCAGGGCTTCGCGGATCTTTTTCAGAGCCTCACCTCCCACCTTTGACCTGTCCTCCCTGTCTATCCTTAGGAGCTGCTGGGATCTAGAGACCACCCTCGTCTTCTCCGTGGTAGGCCTTGAGTCCTTTGCAAGCAAAGAGACAACACCGCTCTCTTTCAGAAGCTCCTCCACCTGCTCCCCCGCTCTGTCCTCGCCCACAACGCCAGTTAGATAGGTCTTAACCCCTAGGGAGACGAGGTTCTTGGCCACGTTCCCAGCCCCGCCGAGCCTGATCTCCTCCCTCTCAACGTCCACCACCGGAACGGGAGCCTCGGGAGAGATCCTCTCCACCTTTCCGTGAAGGTATCTGTCCAAAATCACGTCCCCCACGACGAGGACCTTTATCTCCTTGAGTTTTTCGAGAAGCTCTCTCAGTCTCTCTACGTTCATCCTTCGTTCTCTACCTTTATCTCCTCTCCGTCCTCGATGAAGGCCTCGTGGAGGGCTCTCACCGCAAGCTCTGCGTACTTCTCGTCTATCAGGCAGGAGATCTTTATCTCGGAGGTGGAGATGGCCATTATGTTTATCCCGTTCTTGGAGAGAACCTCGAACATCTTGGCGGCGGTCCCGTAAGAGCTTCTCATGCCAAGGCCCACTATGGAGACCTTGGCCACCCTGTCGTCCCTGACAACTTCTTTAGCTCCTATATCCTTGGCCACCTTCCTCACTATCTCCTCCGCCTTGGGGGCGTCCGTCCTGCTTACGGTGAAGGACATGTCCGTGTAGCCTTCGTGGGAGACGTTCTGGACTATCATGTCCACCACTATGTGGGCTTCCCCGAGCGCCTTGAAGAGCTTCGCCGCTATCCCGGGCTGATCGGGAACGCGAACCACCGTGATCCTAGACTCCTTGGTGTCCACCGTTATTCCTCGCACAACGACCTTCTCCATGATCTCATCCTCCGGAACTATCCAGGTCCCCCCCTCCTCCTCGAAGCTGCTCCTCACATGTATCCTCACCCTATACTTCGCTGCGAACTCCACGCTCCTTATCTGCATAACCTTGGCCCCAAGGGAGGCGAGCTCGAGCATCTCTTCGTAGGAGATCTTCTCTATCTTCCTCGCGTTGGGAACTATCCTCGGATCCGCGGTAAAGACTCCCGTCACATCCGTGTATATCTCGCAGTCCGCCCCTATCGCCGCAGCTAGGGCCACCGCGGTCGTGTCAGAGCCTCCCCTCCCGAGGGTAGTTATCTCCCAGTCTTCCGTCACACCCTGAAAGCCCGCCACCACCGGGATGTAGCCCTCGCTGAGAAGATTCTTGAGCCTCTGGGTCCCTATCTTCCTTATGCGGGCCTTGGTGTGGACCTCGTCGGTTACTATCGGAACCTGCCATCCACAGAGGCTGACAGCCTGGTATCCAAGCTTCCTGAGGGTCATAGCAAAGAGGGCTATAGCCTTCTGCTCCCCGGTAGCCAGAAGCATGTCCATCTCCCTCTCGTTGGGGAACTCGCTTATCTGTCTGGCGAGATCTATCAGTCCGTCCGTCTCTCCCGCCATTGCAGAGGAGACCACTATGACCTTGTTCCCCTTTTCCGCCAGGGAGATCACACGCCTCGCCGCGTTCTCTATCCTCTCTAAGCTACCTACCGATGTGCCTCCGAACTTGCAGACTACCGTTCTCATCTCAGGAACAAAGAATTATAACATTCGGAGAAAGGGCCGATATACTTACCCAGTAGTATGCTGAAGGGCTTAAGGCTTGAGGAGATAGGACAGCTCCTCGAGAGCTTCGGACTTAAGGTCCCCCAAACGGGGGAGGGTTTCGAGGATATGCTCCTCTCCCTCATGAAGGAGATGGAACTCCACCCAGATGCTGAGGAGGGGAGCGCTGCAGAAGATGTGGATGTAAACAAGAAATCCCAGAAGAGCATCCAGCAGCTTGTGTCCCTTATCGGCGTTCTGCGGACGGAAGGAGAAATCTTGTCTGCCGTAGATCCTTATCAGGATAGTGTGAAAATTCAAGAGAACACGAACGAGCCGATCCGGATAGCTCAATCGAGCGTTTTTAAGCAGGGAGATATAAGCTTCGTAGAGGAGACTCCAAAAATAAGTCTGGATAAAAATGCCGAGGACCGAAGCCCTGTTGTGAACAATAGAGAGGATGTTTTCTCTGAAAGCCTCCCACCGCAGGATATCGGGAAGGACACAATTAACGCAGGGGTTCGCGAGAACAAAGGAATTCTAGCTCAGTCCTGGAAGGCAGACACTCCCGAACTTTCTAAAAACGGAAATGATGTCTTGCCACCCGATATTCAGAATACAGCTTCCAAAGTCGATGTATCCGCCGATTCCGCAAAGATGAGTAATGGAGATCCACTGAAGGAGCTGAAACGTGAAGAGACGACGTCCGCACTCAACACCAAGGTTAAAGGGAAGGTTGAAAACAAAAAAGGAACGGTCATACCCGAAAGCAACGGATCGGAGAAGAAATCCCACGGGCTGGAGTCAGAGGTTGCTATAAAGGCTCAAAAGAATCTGGTTAAAGAAAGCCCAAATTCCGCGAGATCCCATGTAAACATTTCAGACACTGCACAGAAGAGTTTCGCCGAAGATATAAAGACAATCCAAAGCAAGCCCGTAGATGGTCTGATAAGAGCGGAAAAGGATCGTAAACCAGACACAAGGATAGACAAGACGCCTCTGACCCCAGACAATACAACGGTCGATGAGCCCAAGCCCGAAGAGGCTCTGGATACTCCTCAAAGAGTAAAGGAGGCCTTCCCAAAGTATGCTGATAAGGAAATTCCCCTTACCACAAAGCACAGGGACCTTGAAGCCGGGAAGAGCCAGAAGGAGAGTGTGAAGCCCGAATTTGCCCCGCAGGTAAGGGATAGGGAAGCCTGGCTTCAGAGTCCCGAGTCCGAAGGGGAGATCCAAACTCTGAGAACGGAAAGGAGAGAGATCCCCACCCAGCCCCAGAGGCAGGATGTGAAGCAGATAAATCTCAGGATAGAGGATGCCTTTCTCAGGTTCAGGTTCCAGAGCGAGGCCCTCAGTGTGGACATAAGGATCAAGGAGATGATCGAGAGGAACCTCTCTTACCTGGACGTCCAGAGACTGAGCAAGAGCTTGCAGTCTTTGGGTCTAAGCCTTGAGGGTCTGAAGATTAACGGAACGGAGCTCTACCCGAGGGGATCCAAGTTCGGAAGGAGGGAGGAGAGGAGGTTTAATATAGAAGAGGATGCGGTTTCTGATAAGAAAGCTCCTGATAGCTCTGCTGATAGTCCTGGTCTCAACCTACTCCTTTAACGCGGAAAGGGTAAAGGATCCGGAGCTTGCAAAAACATACTTCCAGAAGGGCCTTGAGAGTTTAAAAGTGCTCAACTACAGGGACGCTCTAGTTTACTTCTCCAGGAGCTACTCGGTCGCTCCCAAGTCTTACTACGGGGAGCTCTCCTTTCTGTATCTGGGAAAGAGCTACGCCCTTTACGCCTACGCCTTCGGAAGCAAGAGGGGGGGTCTCGCAGCTATAGGCTTTCTTAATCAGTATCCCTTCTACTACAAGGTCCCCAGGTTCATATACGTTCAGAGGGAGTTCATAGCAGACTCCTACCTCCTTCTGCAGTGGTATGACACAGCCAAGAACATATACGCCAACCTCTACGGGGAGACGGAGAAGGTCGAGTACATGGTCAAGTTCGGTTACGCCTCCGCCCTCGGGGGTAGCATAGAGGGCTTTAACTACCTGAGGAAGCTCTCCGAGAAGGGAGTTCCCTCCGACTACCTAGACCTGTACTACGCCACGATGGGCTTCTACAATTTCAACCTGGGAAGGTACAGAAGGGCGGTCGAGTACATAACCCAGGCGATAAACGTGAACTCCTACCTGAGGGAAGACGCCCACATCCTCTTCAGACTCGGGGTATCCTACTACAAGCTGGGAGAGTGGCGGAAGGCCCTGCTCTACCTGGAGCTTACTCTCAGGAACGACCCCTTCGAGGCTTACACAGACAGGAGCAACTTCTACCTTGCCAACATAAACCTCGAGACCAAAAACTTTAGAGAAGCCTTCTCCAACATAGAGAAGCTCATCGAGGACGGGAAGCTCTTTTACTCGAAGCTCTCTCAGATACTCTTCTCCTCCCTCTGGTATTACGAGGACTTTTTGAAGGTTTACGGGGAGAAGCTCGGGGACTACAGAAATCTTCTCCTACAACTTGGATGGCTGAACGTTGAGGACGTTTACGGGGAGCTTCCTGCCCTCGGGATCTACTTCCTTTCGATAAAGAGTAGAGATCTCAAGGAAGAGGAGAAGGAGTTTTTAAGGATAAAGAAGCTAACCCTGAGGGAGTTCATATT
>JALWEK010000198.1 GCA_027014185.1 Aquificaceae bacterium | reverse complement strand
TCAAGGATTTCAAGGGACTCAACCCCAGGTCCTTCGACGGAAGGGGGAACTACTCCTTCGGTATAGCGGAGCAGATAGTCTATCCCGAGATAGACTACGACAAGGTGGACAAGATCAGGGGTATGGATATAAGCATCCACACCACCGCTGAGACTGACGAGGAGGCCCTGTGGCTCCTCTCACTGCTGGGTCTTCCCATAAGAGCATCCTGAGGAGGTTGTTATGCCGAGGAAAGCGAAGGTTGCGAAAGATCTCAAGTACTATCCCAAGTGGAGGGTAAGGAAGAAGAACAGGTGCCCCATATGCGGCAGGCCGAGGGGCTTTATCAGGTACTTCAACATGTGCAGGCTCTGCTTCAGGGAAAGGGCCCTCAGGGGCGAACTCCCTGGAGTGAGGAAATCAAGCTGGTAATCGGAGGTAGGAGATGGACCCGATAGCGGATATGTTCTCTGCGATCAAGAACGCGATAATGAGGAAGAAGGACTACGTGGACGTTCCCTCCTCCAAGGTAAAGGAGAGGATACTCGAAGTACTCAAGAGAGAGGGCTTCATAAAGGACTGGGAGAGGCTAGAGGAACACAAGAAGGGAACCCAGTACGTTCTCAGGATACACCTCAAGTATCTCGATCCTAAAAAGGAAAGGAACGCCATAACCAACCTGGTCAAGATCTCGAAGCCCGGGAAGAGGGTTTACGCTCCAGCAAGGGACATCCCTTACGTCAAGAGGGGACTCGGTATAGCTCTTGTCTCTACCGACGCGGGGATAGTTACCGATCACGAGGCCAGGAAGATGAGGAAGGGCGGAGAGGTTCTCGCCTTAGTCTGGTAGGAGGAAGGAGATGTCGAGGATAGGAAAGAACCCCATACCCATACCCGACGGTGTGAAGGTAAACATCCAGGGAAACACCATAACGGTCGAAGGCCCGAAGGGAAAGCTCTCGATGGACTTTCATCCTGACATGAAGGTTATCGTTGAGGACAATCAGATCAGAGTGGAGAGGCCGACCGAGAGGGCATTCCACAAGGCCCTTCACGGGACAACCGCCGCGCTCATAAGGAACATGGTAAAGGGTGTAACAGAGGGCTTCACGGTGGTTCTCGAGGTTCACGGACTCGGTTACAGGGCTGCGGTCAAGGGCAACAACCTCGAGCTCAACCTTGGGAAATCCCATCCGGACATATACCCGATACCTAAGGACATAAAGATAGAGGTGAAGGGGAACGAGATACACGTGAGCGGCATAGACAAGCAGAAGGTGGGCCAGGTGGCGGCCGAGATAAGGGCCCTCAGGAAGCCCGATCCTTACAAGGGTAAGGGAATCAGATACAAGGACGAGGTCATAAAGCTCAAGCCTGGAAAGGCTGCCGGTAAGAAGTAAGGAGGAATAGGATGGCCAAGCTGAGCAGGAGAGAGAAGAGGATAAGGAGGCACAAGAGGATAAGGAAGAAGGTCTTTGGAACTCCCGAGAGGCCCAGGCTCGCCGTTTACAGGAGCCTTCACCACTTCTACGCCCAGATAATAGACGACACGAAGGGACACACCCTCGTCTCCGCCTCCACCCTCGACCCAGAGTTCGAGAAGCTCACCGGAAAGAGAGGGGGCAAGTCCATAGAGGACGCCCAGAAGGTGGCTGAAGTCCTCGTGAAGAAGGCCTTGGAGAAGGGTATTAAAAAGGTAGTCTTCGACAGGGGCGGTTTCATATACCACGGGAAGATCAAGGCCTTTGCGGACAAATGCAGAGAGCTTGGACTTGAGTTCTAAGGAGGAGTTTTATGGGTGGTAAGGACATCGACAGGATGATCGAGGAGAGAAGGAAGAGGTTCGGCGTTGTGGATATGATCGATGAGCTTCAGCTCGAGGAGAGGCTCATATACGCCAACAGGACCGCCAGGGTTACCAAAGGTGGTAGGAGGTTCTCCTTCAGCGCCCTCGTGGTTGTGGGGGACAAGAGGGGGTTTGTAGGCTTTGGCCACGGAAAGGCAAAGGAGGTTCCCCTAGCGATAGCCAAGGCTATAGAGCAGGCTAAGAAGAAGATCATCAGGGTTCCCATAATAGAGGGAACCGTTCCCCACGACGTGGTTGGACACTTCGGTCCTACCAAGATAATTGTCATGCCCGCAAGGAGGGGAACGGGTGTTGTCGCAGGAGGTGCCGCAAAACCCATCTTCGAGCTGGCCGGATACACGGACGTGCTTACCAAGATAATAGGCAGTACCACGCCGGACAACGTGGTGAGGGCGGTCTTCGACGCCCTCCTTCAGCTAAAGACTCCCGAACAGGTTGCCGAGGAGAGGGGCCTGCCCCTTGAAGAGATCCAGAAGAGGTTCAACATCTACGCC
>JALWEK010000197.1 GCA_027014185.1 Aquificaceae bacterium | reverse complement strand
GTCTATCATTCTTTACCTCCTGCACAAATTTATAAAAGATAGGATTGTGCACGTTTACTTTCAAGATCCGCCCCTCCATCTCTTAAGGGCCGAAGGCTTTATGCCTCCCCTGTGACTTCTTATTATCTCCCTCACCGATTCCCTGAGGCCTGCAGCCTCGAGCTCCTCCTTCGGTATATCTATCCTGAGCCTCTCCAGGGCGGCCTCGAACTCCTCCTCCAGATCGGTAGTCTTGAGATTGAGTATGTCCTCGGGAACCTCGTAGTACTCTTCACTGAGTATCCTCTCGGCGAGCTCCCTCGCCCTGTGGGATAGGTTCAGCTGGTCGAGATCAACCTCGGGCCTCAGCTCGAAGAGTCCTTTCAGGAATATCCTCTCGGTGAAGCTGAGCCTGTTCCCCTCCTCTTCAGGGACAGCCTCTCTTTTCCTGTACACTTTTGAGGAGAGGACCTCCAGGGGTATCTTCGTGAGCTTGCTGAGCTCGGAGAGGAGCGTGAAGGATCTTATCTCGTCCTTCATGAATGAGGCGAAGTAGGTGAAGTCCCTTATCGCTTCCTCTACCTTCTCCCCTCTCTTTACGCGCTCGAGGAGGAGCTCGAATACGTCTGAGGAGCTTTCTATGAGGGATCTTAGGGCTTTCTTACCCTCTTTTATAACGAAATCATGCGGATCCATGCCTTCAGGCAGGAATACCGGATGAACCTCCACACCCGCCGATAGGAGATGTGGTGTGGCGAGCCTCATGGCCTTCCTTCCGGCCTCGTCCCCATCGAAGAGCAGATAGACCCTTCCTACGAACTTGGAGAGTACCTGGGCGTGCTCTTTCCCAAAGGATGTTCCGAGGGTGGCAACCGCGTTCCTGAAGCCTTCCTGGTGGAGGCTTATAACATCGAAGTACCCTTCAACGAGCACCGCGCTCTTGAGATCTTTTAGGTAACTCAGACCCTCGTATAGGCCGAAGAGGAGCTCTCTCTTCTTGAAGACCTCGCTCTCGGGGGAGTTTATGTACTTGGGACCTTCGCCCTTAAGGAGTCTTCCACCGAAGCCTGCGAACCTTCCCCTCTGGTCCCTTATGGGTATAACTAGCCTGCCCCTGAACAGGTCCCTGAACCTCTCCTCATCTACCCTGGTGATGTTTCCTGTTTTCTCGTATATCTCGAGCCCGCCCTCCTTCTTCAGGAGTTCAACGAGCTCTCTCGACTGGGGTGCAAAGCCGAGCATGAACTTCCTTATGGTGCTCCCCTCTATACCTCTTCCCTTGAGGTAATCCAGGGCTTCTCTGTTCTCCCTGAGCTTCGAGTGGTAGAATTCCGCTACCTTCTCGAGGAGCTCGTGTATCTTTCCCTTTTCACCCGAGTCTTCCTTTATCCTGAGCCTTATACCGTATCTCCTGGCGAGCTGTTTGGCCGCCTCCACGTAGGAGATGTTTTCGTACAGGGAGACGAACTTTATCGCGTCCCCGCCCACGCCGCACCCGAAGCACTTGAATATCTGCCTTGAGGGGGATACGTAGAAGGAGGGTGTTCTGTCCGGATGGAAGGGGCAGTTGGCCTTGAAGTTAGTCCCTGCCCTCTCGAGGTGTATGTAATCGGATACGACGTCAACTATGTCTAACTCTCTTCTGAGCTCGTCTATATCCGAGGACATTACCTCTTGAGAATTTAAACCGCCTCCTGAGACTGTCAAGCTCAATTATGTTAAGATATACGTTTGAGGATTTTTCTGTACCCCTCCAGGAGATCCCCCAGATCGAACCTGAACCTGTCCTTGTCGAGCTTCTCGCCGGTTTTAGCATCCCACAGTCTCATCGAATCGGGAGAGATCTCGTCCACTATCCCCACGCTCCCGTCGGGGAGCTTTCCGAACTCTAGCTTGAAGTCCACGAGGACCATACCGTGTTCTTTAAAGAACTTGGAGAGTATCTCGTTCACATTGAGGGCCGTCTCCCTCATCACGGGGATGGCCTCGATGGGAGCCAAGTTAATGAGCTCGATGTGAGGCTCGCACACCAAGGGGTCGTGAAGCTCGTCGTTCTTGTAGAAGAACTCCACCAGAGGTTTTTTGAACTCCTCTCCCTCCTTAAAACCAAGGCGCTTTACAACGCTTCCAGCGGCGATGTTCCTTACCACCGTCTCGACCAGGAACCTCTCGGCCCTCCATACCAGCATCTCGTTATCGGACAGCTTCTCTATGAAGTGGGTCTTAATCCCGTGTTCGTGGAGTATCTCGAAGATCAGGCTAGAGATCGTGTTGTTGAGGACACCCTTCCCTTTTAACTCCGCTTTCTTTACCCCGTCGAAGGCTGTGGCCGTGTCCTTAAAGTGGAGTATGAGCTTGTCGGGTTCTTCGGTCTCGTAAACTATCTTCGCCTTCCCCTCGTAGAGCTTCTTCAGTTTCTTGGGCATTCTAAAATTATAATCCCATGCAGAGCCTATCCCTCCTGCTCATACTCGTGATCCTTTCGACCTCAGGGTTCCTGTTCGATGAGTTCTTCAGAGGCTTTAAAGGCCTTATAGTTCCCCTCCTCGTGGTGATAATGCTGAGCATGGGTGTGACCCTTACCCTCGAGGACTTCAGGAGGATTTTCAAAAGGCCCCACATAATCATCTACGGAGCCCTTCTCCAGTTTTCTGTTATGCCCCTGACGGGGTTCTTACTCGCCAAGTCCTTCGGTCTGGGTCCCGATCTCCTCGTGGGTGTTGTGCTCGTGGGCTCCGCTCCCGGCGGTACGGCCTCCAACCTGATAACCTACATATCGAAGGGAGAGCTTTCCTACTCTATATCTATGACGACCCTATCGACGTTGCTCGCTCCCCTCTTTACACCCCTATGGACCCTCGTCCTCGCTGGAAAGTTCGTGCCTGTGCCCTTTCTCGGTATGGCTCTCGCCACTTTGAAGATAGTTGTCCTGCCGGTCCTCTTAGGTATGGGGATCCGCTACATTCTGAGAGATCGGGTCAAAAAGATAGAGCCGGCCCTTCCGTACCTTGCGGTCCTCTCCATATCCTTCATAATAGCTGTGATATTTGCCCTCAACAAGGAGAGGCTGAAGGATGTTAGCCTTCTCGTCCTCGGCGTTGTCCTCGCACACAACCTGTTGGGCTTCCTCCTCGGTTTCCTGTTCGGGAAGCTCGCGGGCCTCGACAACAGACTCGCCAAGACACTCTCCATAGAGGTCGGTATGCAGAACTCAGGGTTATCGACCGTCCTCGCTCTAAAGTTCTTTTCCCAGCTCTCTGCTCTTCCCTCAGCTCTCTTTAGCCTCTCCCAGAACATACTCGGAGTCTTGATCTCTTTCGTCTTCCGGAGGATCTAAAAGTCTATTATCAGCGAGGTGGAGAAGGTGGTATCGGTCTTCTTTATCCCCGGTTCCGGGGGCCTGTTCTGATAGGCGAGCTTGTAGCCAACGCCGAGGGATATGTAGTTGTTTACCTTAACCTCCAGCGAGGTCTCCGAGTTTACGAAGTAGGTTTCCGTGTCTGAGAGGTTCACAAAGTAGTTTGCGTTTTCCTTGAGCCTCAGGTTCTCCCGTATATTCCACTGGTAGTAGATCTCGGCCTTTGCGGTCCCGTAGTTGTCTATTCCGTCGTTCTCTATCCTGTTGTAGTAGTAAGGTGTGGAGAGAAGGAACTTCAGCTCGTGCTTCTTAGTCTTGAGAAGGTCGTAACCTATCCCGGGGCCGCCGTTTACCTTGTACTCGTACCCCGAGAACTTGTCCCTCTCGTAGCCCGCGGTCAGGAAGCCGAAGAACCTTTCTGTAAAGAGCCTCTCCCATCTTCCGCTCGCGTCTATCCTGTTGGCGGTCTCGCTTCCCTCCTGGGTCGCGTAAAGGGCAGAGTTTTTGAAGTAGAGCCTGTTTACCTTCCCTTCCCTCTTTATCTCTAGCTTCTCAGACAGCGTTTGTGTGTTAATGTTTCCCGATGTCCTCACGTAGGAGAGCTCTATGTGAACGCTCCAGAGTTTCTCCTTCAGAGCCTCCGAGGGGAAGGCCGATACGGAGAGCGTAGCCAGAAGCGGGAGGGTTCTTTTCATAGATCCCGTATTATAGCTAATCTTCAAGTCTCTTCATGTCCCTGTAAGCGTTCCTAAAGCCTGAGATTATCCCTATGAAGAAGAACAGAAGAAGCCCCCAGGGAGAGGTCTTGTAACCAAACCAGTTCTCAGCCGCCCAGTCTATGAAGTAACCCACTAAAAGCCCGGCTATTATTCCCCCCAGTATGTTCAGGCCTACGGTCATCGCAGATATGTCCTTAGGCCTCATCCCACGAACTCCATATACCATGAGTATATGGCATAGGCGATGTATATAAGGAGGAATATTCCCGCTTCCAACCTCGAGACCGTGTACCTGCTCCCCGTGTAGCTTGAAATGAACAGCACAAAGGTTGCCACGAACAGGAGTGTTAGGTCCTTGAAGACCCTCTCTGGAACGGGTATGGGGTTTACCAGGGCGCTCGCACCTAGGACAAGGGAAACGTTGAAGATGTTCGAGCCGGCAACGTTACCGAGGGCTATATCCGAGTTGCCTCTGTAGGCCGCCACGGCGGAGGTTAGGAGCTCCGGAAGGGATGTGCCCACCGCTATCATAAAGAGACCCACGATAACCTGACTCACACCTAGGGCAAGGGCCAGGTTCACCCCCCCGCTCACCGTCCAGTTGGCTCCGAATATAAGGCCTGCGAAACCGAGGAGTATAAGAGAACCCCCTTTGACGTAACCCAGCCTGGGCGTTCCATCGTCCACCGTATTCCTCTCCAAGAACGCGGCTAGGAAGTAAAGATACCCTACGAAGGTGGTGATGAGAACGAGACCTTCCGAGCGGGAAACGAAGGCGCTGGGGGCATGGTCGAGAATTCTGTCACCCACCATGGCGAAGAGAACCAGTATGGAGAGGAAGTTCAGAGGGATCTCCTTCTTTACGAAGGTCCTGTGTATGGAAAGGGGTCTTATCAGCCCAGCTATCCCGAGTATGAGGAGTATGTTAGCTATGTTGGAGCCTATCACGTTACCCAGGGTTATCTCCGAGGCCCCCTCGAGGCTAGCGTGGACGTTTACCGTAAGCTCGGGAAGCGAGGTCCCGAAGGCCACAAGGGTTAGGCCTATCACGAACTCCGGGATCCCTATCCTCCTCGCAAGCCCTGAGGCCCCTGTTATAAGGAGGTCCGCCCCCTTGACGAGGATGGCTATTCCCAGGACGAGTTTGATGAAATCTAAGATTATCCCTTTCTCCATACGCTCTCGAGTATTTTAAACCTTTCCAGGGCTTTCTTTTTAAGCTCCTCGTCCTCGCTCTTTTTCAAAAACTCCTCGAGGTCCTCCTCGAGCCTTTTAAACCTTTTCTCCTGAACATCTTGGCTCTCGGTCTTCTCCCCCTGGAGCTTGTGCCCTCCTTCCATCAGGCCCTCCGGTATATACCAGTCCCTTACGTAGGTGAAACCTCTCTTCGCAAGCTCGAAGCCGAGCCTCGAGAGGGCGGGAGGGATACCCTTCTTCAGCTCCTCTGCGGTCTTCAGATCCTCGAAATACTCTATGAAGAGCCTCCCCGTGTGAGGGGAGAAAAGGTCGAGTATCCTTCCCTCCAGCTCGGTCCCGTATATGTCTCTGCTGAGGCCGAAGAGTTCTATCCAGTCCCTGTAGTGCTCCCTTCCCAAAAAGAGCTTCGCGTGCAGCAGGAGTCTTCCCTCAAGAAATAGGTCCAGATTCAGTTCCTGGGCGAACCTGCCGCCCTTGACCTCCGCTTTGAGGATCTTCCCGTCCTCTATCTCAACGCCCTTTCTGAGCTTCTCTATCAGATCCTTCATGAGTCAGCCCTCGTATAGGAGCTTCATAAGATCCTCTACCTCAACTCCTGGGAACTCCACCTCCTCCCTGCTTAAGAACTCCTCCAGTTTCTTCCTTATAGGCTCCTCCTCGAAGGGAACTCCCTTGAGGCTCTCCTCAAGCTCCCTCAGTGAGATTTTGGGATAAAGCGTGAAATCCCCGTATATCCTCACATCGTCTATCACACCCTCCCATATGCGAACCTCCGCCCTCAGCAGTCCGCCCCTCGCCTTGTGGACTGCGGTTCTGACGAAAACTCCTTCTTTTATCTTTATAGCCCTGTGCTTCCTCCCGGTGTCCTCTAAGAGAGCCTCCTCAGAGGTGAACTCCTCTTTGAGTTCGTCTGCCAGAGAGACCGCCTCCGGCGGTATTTCTCCAAAACCCTCGAAGTCGAGTATCTTTGAGAACTCTTCCACTAAAATGCTCTCCACCTCCTCGTAGCTCGGCATCCTGCCTGTCTCCCTTTCCACCCAGGAGATGTTCTCCTCGAGGGACTTGTAGAGCTTGTCCCTGAACTTCTCTTCGGGAACCCTGAAGATCTCGGACATCAGCTTCGTGTCGAACCTAAGGAGCAGACCGCCCACGAACACGAATGAGTCCTCTATGTCCGCCGCACCCTGACCGCTTATCTTCCTCTTGTTCTTCTTGACAACTATGTCGTTTATCGGCCTGTATTCGGTCTCGACACCGAGCCTTCTGTATGTCTCTATAACGGGCACAGAGAACTTCCTGTAGGCCTCCTCTATCCTGAAGGGGAGCTTCCCGGAACCTCTTTTCAGTATGAGCTGATAGAAGACCTGGTTCTCGTCCAGAAGCACTGCCCCGCCACCTACTTCCCTCCTTATAACCGGAATTTCCTTCTCCCTGCACTTCTGAAGATCGATGATCTCTTCGGTCTTGTCGAAGTATCCTACGCTCACGTAGGTCTCCGTGGGAGATGTAATTATCAGGCCCTCGTATCCGAGCCTCGCCATGGCGTGGAAGAGTGTTATCGAGCGGAGGTTGGGCTGTTTTCCCGCAAGGTAGATTTTCATGATTCAGGAAGGTTTGCCGTGCTCCTCAAGATTCCTTCTATAAATATTAGAGCCAGCGTTATGAAGAGAGCTGCACCTCCAAGCAAAAGGGCAAAGGTAGTGAAATCTATCTCATTCATCTCTTTTCCCTCCTATGAATATTAGGGTAGCTCCGAGGACAAGTAACAACAACCATATGAAAATCCTACCAGGGCGGTTTTCAGCTATTATCGCAAGATCTATGGACAGAAAGTGTTTGCCCACCTCGTAAAATACCTTTCCCATTAAACACTTCCCTCAAGCTCCTTCAGATACACTTTCCACCTCGGGGGTGTTAGCTCTGTGGAGCATCCGAGGGAGGATGTGTCGTATATCTTGAAGGCCTTGGGATCTCCCGGCTCGTGGACGAATATAAACACCGTTCCCTGTGTAAGAGTGGTCAGGTTCTCCTTCCAGTTTTTAAC
>JALWEK010000196.1:1959-7300 GCA_027014185.1 Aquificaceae bacterium | reverse complement strand
TCCCTCTACTGGCCGTCCATATACAATCTAAATAAGGAAAAGATAGGGGACGACCCCTGGATACTCACCCAAGGCTGGGTTCTAAAGTACAAGATGGAGCTAACGGAGGAGGAGAAGAATCAGGCTATAAAAGAGGCTCTGGAGTGGGACCTCAAGTTCAAGAACAGGCCGAGGTCTCCCAAGTGTCCTCCCGTATGATCACTCCCACTCTATAGTGGATGGGGGTTTGGAGGAGATGTCGTAAACGACTCTCCCCACTCCCCTGACCTCGTTTATTATCCTCCTCATCACGTGATCCAAGAAGTCGTAGGGGAACCTGTACCAGTCCGCGGTCATGCCGTCAGTACTCTCAACAGCCCTTAGGGCTATAACCTTCTCGTAGGTTCTCACATCTCCCATAACCCCGACGGAGCGTATCGGGAGGAGGACGGCGAAGGCCTGCCACACCCTGTCGTAGAAGCCGTTCTTTTTGAGCTCCTCTATGAATATGCTGTCTGCCTTTCTCAGTATGTCGAGGTCTTCTCTGCTGACCTCCCCTATTATCCTTATCGCCAGGCCAGGTCCGGGGAATGGGTGCCTGCCGAGGATCTCCTTGGGAATGCCCAAGATCTTCCCTATCTCCCTGACCTCGTCCTTGAAGAGCTCCCTGAAAGGTTCCAAGAGTTTGAGCTTCATCCTCTCAGGTAGTCCCCCAACGTTGTGATGTGTCTTTATCTTTGCCGAACCTTTTATACCCGCACTCTCCACCACATCCGGGTAAAGTGTTCCTTGAAGGAGAAACTCCGCCCCCTCTACCTTTCTCGCCTCCTCCTCGAAGACCTCTATAAAGGTGTTCCCTATTATCCTTCTCTTCTCCTCGGGATCCTCCACACCTTTTAACCTGCTCAGAAACAGCTCGCTCGCGTCTACGACCTTGAGGGGCAGCCCCAGACCTTTTAGATTCCTCTCCACCTCCTCCCTCTCGCCGAGCCTCAGAAGCCCGTGATCTATAAAGAAGCAGTGCAGCCTGTCCCCGATTGCCCTGTGAACCAGAACGCTCGCTACCGTCGAATCGACACCCCCAGACAGGGCCGCTATCACCTTCGAATCGCCGACAGTATCCCTTATCTCCCTTATCTTCTCATCGACGAAGTCCCCCATCTCCCAGTTTCTCTCCGCTCCGCAGACTCTGTAAACGAAGTTTGCGAGGAGCTCCTTCCCGTACACGGTGTGGACCACCTCCGGATGGAACTGGAAGCCGTACACAGTTCTCTCCCTGCTCGCTATGACCGCGTGCGGCGAGTTCTCGGATACGGCGAGCGTTTCGAAACCTTCGGGGAGCTCTGAAACCTTATCAGCGTGGCTCATCCACACATCGAACTCCTCGGGTATCCCATCGAATATAACGTCCCTCTTTATCACCCTCAGCCTAGCCCTGCCGTACTCCTGCCTGTCTGACCTTTCCACCTTCCCGCCCAGCTGGTAGGCCACTACCTGGAGCCCGTAGCATATCCCCAGTATGGGGATCCCAAGATCGTATATCTCCTTTGGAGGGAGCGGGGCGTCCTCCACGTAAACGGAAGCGGGACCTCCGGAGAATATCAGCCCGTAGGGGGACCTGTCCCTTACCTCCTCTATCGGGGTGTCCCAGTGAACTATCTCACTGTAAACGCCGAGCTCCCTTACCCTCCTCGCTATCAGCTGAACGTACTGGGAGCCGAAGTTTACCACCAAGATCGGTCTTCTCTGCATGGGTATATTATGATAATCCGAGCCTCTTCCAGAGAATGTAAGATTTTGGGAGGCCTTCAAGCCTTACCTCGTAAGCCTCGTATCCAAACCTCTCAATGCTGTCCCAGTCTATCTCCCTACCCTTCATGATGAAAACCCACTCCGTTGCGAGATCCTCCAGAAGGGGCGCGATCTCCTCGAACTTCCCTAGGGCCCTCGAGACCGCTATGTGAAACTTCCTGTCCACGCTCTGAGCCCTCTGGCACAGAACGGTCCAGCTTAAACCTAGCCTGACCTTTAGGAACTCGAGGAAGCTGCACTTCTTTCCCACCGACTCTATCAGATAGAGGTTGATATCCTTTAAGTAGATCTTGATCGGAACGCCCGGAAAGCCGGCCCCGCTTCCGACGTCCACCACATCCTTTCCCTTCCAGGCTGCTCCTATGTATTCAAAGCACCTTGCCAGGGACAGGGAGTCTAGGAAGTGTCTGCGGACTATCTCCTCATCCTCCTCCACCGCCGTGAGGTTGTGGACCCTGTTCCACCTCTTGAGCTCTTCCAGGTAAACCGCAAACCTGTTTATGTCCTCCTCCGGGAGATCGAACCCAGCCCTTGAGAACACACTCCGGATATCTTCAGCCCTCACATATCCTCTCCAGTACGGACAGAACGGCCTCCTTAGGATCCCTGCTTCCGTATATGTCCCGCCCCATAACGATCATGTCAGAACCGGCCCTCACAGCTTCCTCCGGTGAGGATACCCTCTCCTGGTCCCCCTTCTCCGATGATATCCTTATCCCAGGGGTAACCAGGAAGAGGCCGGTTTTTTCCTTTATTCTCCTAGCTTCCTTCACCGAGCATACAACACCGTGAAGACCGCACTCCTTGGCAGTCTCCGCCAGGTATAAAGAGAAATCCTCAACGGTTCCGAAGCCGGATCTGAGGAACTTAAGGTAGCTCTCATCGTGGCTCGTCAGAACTGTAACGCCGAGGAGCTTAACACTCTGTGAAGCGGAAGCGGCCCACTCCAGCATCCTCCTCCCCCCCAGGGTGTGGAGGGTTAGGTAGTCTATCCCCAGCCTTTCCGCCTCTTCGACCGCTATCTTCACCGTGTTCGGTATGTCGTGCAGCTTAAGGTCCAGGAAGACCTCGTTCTCCCTGTCCTTCACAAGCTCGATTACCTCCCTTCCTCCTTCGAGGAAGAGCTTGGGGCCTATCTTGAACACCAAGCCAAGATCGGAGAGCTCCTCAACCAGCTTAATGGCTCTGTCCTTATCTACATCGAGTGCAACGCAGAGCTTTGCCATACCAGAATATTAAATCATCAGAGGGAGAGATCTCAGGGGTTCGTCTCCCATCCTGTAAACGAGCTTCAGGAAGACGAGGGCGGTTATGTAAGCATCGTCGAGGGCGGAGTGGATACCTGCCGTCGGGATGTCGAGCTCCTTCGCTATTCCCTGGAGGTCTTTCTCCTGACCTCCTTTTCTCTTCCAAAGCCTGAATACATCCAGCCTATAGTTCAGGAGGGGAATACCGAAGCGCTTTAAAGAGTATTTCTCTATCATCCTTCTGTCGAACTCTATGTTGAAGCCAACGAGGATCGTCCCCTTCACGTACTCGAGGAAGTCCCCGATCACGGTCTCGGGTTCCTCTCCCCTCTCTATTAGCTCTTCCCACGTGATGCCGTGGATCTCAACGGAGGACCTCTCCAGGTTTAGCGGCTTTACGAACCTGTGAAAGGCGGAAGATAGGTCTATCTGAAGATCCTTCACCTTAAGGGCGCCCACCGATACGAGCTCCGCTCTCTTAGGGTCGAGCCCGGTGGTTTCCGTGTCGAAGACGGTGAAGCTCGCCTCCCTTATGGGGGCGTTCAGATCTACATCCTTGAAGAACCTTTGGAAGTTCTCACTGTCAGAGTACTTCTTCAGGAGCAGCTTCTTCTTAAGTTTAAGGATAAGGCTCATTTAGGTAAGACCGCCGTGTACCTTCTCTCTATAAAGCCCTGGAACTCCTCAACTATCTTCAGGGAGTCTCTCAGCAGATCCCTCTCGAGTTTGCTCAGTTTATCCGGGTTGATATAGTTGTCAGGTTCTCTCCCCTCCTTTACCTTCTCTATCTGAGACCTTAGCCTGAGGGTTTGGAGGTATATGTAAGCTTCTTTGAGGTCGCTTCCAAGGTCGGGTGGAAGGAGTCCGTTGTTGAGAAGCTCCTCTATCCTTTCCAGGGTGGAGGTCTCTCTCACCCTGCCCTTGAGGGCGAGTGCCCTCACTCCCTGTGTGATGGGGAATATCCCTCCCTTCTTTATGTCCAGCTCCCCTCTGTGCTCCCCCCTGCTCTCGAGAACGAACCTGCTCATGAAGCCTATCGGCGGCTTGAACCTTATAGCGTCGAGCATCATGTAGGCTATGAAGAGGTCGTTCCCCTCAAGGGAGGAGAAGACGAAGTTTCTCAGCTCCTCTACCAGTTGGGAGCTTCCGAAGGCGTTCCTGAAGTCGAAGAAGATACCGAGCTTGAGAGTGTACTCCGGCTCTGGTTTGGAAAACCATCTGCTCAACCTCTCCTTCCATCGGGTTATACCCATCCTCCACTCGGGGTTGGAAACCATCACGTTTCCGGGACAAGGCGGGAAGCCTATCTCTATAAGGATCTCGGTGTATCTCTTCGAGAACCTGTCGAAGTACTCCTCCACGTCCACGTCGAGCATCGGGTAGGTATCGTCGTATATAAGGGCGTTGTCCTGGTCCGTCTTAAGGGTCTGTTCTCTCCTACCCTCACTCCCCAGAACCATAACGCTGAAGGGAACGGGAGGTTCCATCTGCACGTCCCTTATCGTGAAGAAGACCGCCTTCGACATTATCTTGTCGTTTATCTCCGAGATGAGCCTGCCTATGTAATTGACCTTGAGCCCTTCCGTAAAGAGGTCCAGGACCATGTCGTCCACGAGGGAGTATATGTACTTCAGATCCTCAATATCCCGCGCCTTGTCTATCTCCTTTACGAGGACGAGGAGGTTCTTGCTCTCGTGGGCTATTATGTCCTTGTCCTCTATCGTTCCGATCAGCTCCCCGTTCCTGCTAACAGCGATCCTCCTTATATTCCTGCTCGCCATCTCCACTATAGCTTCGAACAGGAAGCTATCCTCCTCCACGTGGACAACGGGATAGCTCATAACCTCCGACAGCTTCGTCTCCTTAGGGTCCTTGCCTTCGGCCACGACTCTCTTTATTATGTCCCTCTCGGTGACTATACCTTTCTCCCCGGCCTCCACAAACACGCAGGAGATATTCTTCTCCTTCATCAGCTGAGCGGCCTCCAGCACGGAGCTCTTCCCGGGTAGCGTGGGCGTTGGGTTCACCCTGATGTCTTTTATCTTTAGGGTGAGGAACCTCTCTAGGGAGCCGATCTCCTTGGCCGGCGTTTTTACCATCCTCATCGTGGCGGAAAGCTTCTGGGCAAGGCTTCTAGCGAAGAAGAGCTCGAACTCTTCGTACTTCTCTATGAGCTTCAGGAACATATCCTTCGGTATCAGGTACAGGATAGTATCCTGAACGGCCCTCGCCGTGGAGGTAGGTGGGTTGCCGCTGAGGAGGGATGGGTAACCGAAGACGTCTCCCTCTTGCAGGAGCTCCAC
>JALWEK010000196.1:0-1949 GCA_027014185.1 Aquificaceae bacterium | reverse complement strand
CCACTTCCTTGCTGTCCACCTCAAGAACAACGGCCCCTTTCCTTATGAGGTAAAGGTACTCTAAAGGTTTGGAACCTTCCTCGAATATGATCTCGCCCTTCGGGTGGTAGCGGACGATGATGTTGAAGGAGAGGGCCCCCAGAGCCGTGTCTGGGAGCCTGGAAAAGGGGTAGTGTTCCTTTAGGAACCTCTCTACGTCATGTATCATACCTCGTGGATCTTCTTAGGATACCTCAGCTCCTCGACCAGCTTCTGGATCCTCTCGGAGGGTGGTGGCGTGGCGAGGGTTACCGCAACCGTAACTATCAGGTTGGCTATCAGACCGAAGAGGCCGGAAGCCGTGTGCTGTATTCCCCAGATGGAGAAGCCCTGGGTCTTGTTCAGGTAGATGTAGAGTATAGTCACGAGGAGACCAACAACGAGTCCGGATATCGCGCCCTGCCTGTTGAGTCGCTTCCAGAACACCCCGAGGACCAGTGCCGGGAAGAAGGATGCGGTCGCTAGGGAGAAGGCCCATGCCACTATCTGAACGATGAAGGCTATCTTCTGGGCCGCTATGAAACCACCTATTACACCGGCTACGGCGACCGCCGCCTTACCTATGAGAACCACCCTCTTCTCCGGGGCCTGCGGATCTATCATCTTGGCGTATAGGTCGTTGGAAACTGCGGCCGCTATAACGAGGAGGAGTCCGTCCGCTGTAGATAGAGCCGCAGCGAGACCTCCCGCCATAACGAAGAAACCTACCACAGCCGCCAAACCGGCTATCTCAGGGGTTGCCAGGACGACTATGTCCCTGTGTATGTTGAGCTCCGCCCACTGGATTATCCCGTCACCGTTCTTGTCTATAACTTTGAAGAGTCCGGTCTCAGCCCACTTCTGGGCCCAGGCGGGGAGCTGATCTATGGGTTTGCCTACAACGTCCTTGAGTATAACGTACCTGGAGAAGGCCGCGTACGCGGGAGCGGTCAGGTAAAGGATCGCTATGAAGAAGAGAGCCCATCCGGCGCTCACCCTGGCGTCCCTGACCGAGGGCGTGGTGAAGAACCTCATTAGAACGTGAGGGAGAGCTGCGGTTCCTGCCATAAGGACGAAGGTCAGGGCTAAGAACTGAGCGAGGTTGAACTTGACGAAGGGCTCCACGTAGTGGGGAGATATGCCGTACTGGGTCTCGAGCTCGACTATGTTCTGGAGAACCCTACCGTATAGGAACTGGGGAAGGGGAACTCCGAACCACTGCATAGCGAGGATAGAAACCGGGAGCAGGTATGCGGTTATCAGGACGATGTACTGGGCTACCTGGGTCCAGGTGATCGACTTCATACCTCCCAGAACGGTGGTAGCGATTATGATGATCATACCTATAGCTATACCGAGCTCGAAGGGAACTCCGAAGAGCCTACCCATTATGATTCCAACACCGGCTATCTGTCCGACCATGTAGGTAAAGCTGATGATTATCGCCGTTATCAGGGCAACGAGCCTTGCGAAGTTACTCTCGTAACGTTCAGCTATGAAGTCGGGGACCGTGTACTTCCCGAACTTCCTGAGGTAAGGGGCTATCAACAGTGCGAGAAGGACGTATCCCCCCGTCCATCCCATTATGTAAGCGAGGCCGTCGTATCCGAGGGCGTAAAGAGCTCCAGCCATGGATATGAAGGAGGCCGCACTCATCCAGTCAGCGGCTACCGCCATACCGTTCCAAAAGGCGGGGATCCTCCTACCTGCGACGTAGAACTCGGCCGCTTCGGTCGCCCTGTTGTAGATAGCTATGGCCATAAAAATTATGACTATACCGAAGACTATTATGTAACCCATTATGCTTTCCATGGCTCACTCCTCCACTCCGTACTTCTGATCGAGCTTGTTCATAGCGTAAGCATAGACAAAGATCAAAACCACGAAGGTTATCACCGACAGCTGTGCGCTGACCCAGTAGTGGGCAGGGA
>JALWEK010000195.1 GCA_027014185.1 Aquificaceae bacterium | reverse complement strand
AAAAAAGACAGTAAATATACTTACCCCTGGTCACAGTGCAAGCGACAATTAGGAACTTTATTTATCAAATTCTCCTGGATTGAGAAAAATCTTGTCCCCACACTTCGCACAGACGAGTTTTAATTTTTGGAAATGTCCATCTTTACTTGGTAGTTGGATGATAGTTTGTTTCATAGGAACCAGCTCTTTTCTCTCATCCCAACACTTGTGACAGAAATATTCTTCTCTTTTCTCCACGGTTAAGTACCCTTCAGGGTGATAAACCACTTTTGTCTTCCTGATAAACTTCACGCCACCGATGTAAACAGTGATAGTAATAAGCGGACAAACAAAGAAACCTGTAAAGAGGTGCAGGCCGGCAGTCAGCAAACCAGCCGCAACACCCACGACTATGGCGGTTGCTATAATTCCGAGTTCTATATATGTGCACGTGACGGTGAGGTTGCGGAACAACCTAAGTAGGCTCCGCCCCATGGGTATAAGTCTTGCTACCGTCCCTATCCAACTGAAGACGTTGCCTATTTCCACTTTATCGCCTCTACAGAAAAAAGTTCTCTCCTTTCAATTTACTCTTGTAGTTTTAAAAGAGGTATATTGTTATATTCACATGAGGAGACTTGAAAGTCAATCAGGATAGATACTCCTTGACGTACTCGTTTATGTCCCTGACTATCTCTTTCTGCCTGCAGGTTATGTAAACTGAGAGCTTACCCTCGTCCCTGGTGGAGGTGTGAAGCCTGAAGACCACCGAACTACCTTTAGGTAAAGATCTCATGCTCAGGGCCGTTCCCTTTAGCTCAAGATCCATCAGCCCCCTATCCCTACAGTCCTCGAGCTGGAGGCCGAGCCTGAGCTCTTCCCCCTCTCCGAAAGGCAAACTCCTTTTAGGTATGAACACGTTTACGTGGTCTATGGATACGTCGAGCATGTAGCCGAGTAGGTTCACACCCTTTTCGCTCCTTATCGAAATCTCCACTACATCCTTGGGCTTTACCCTAACCGAGCTCCTCCTCTCCTCCTTACCTTCCGCCCTCTTGAACCTCCAGAGCTTTACCCTTCTCCCTTCGGGCTCTATGCTCTTCACCTCCCCGTACACGCCTCCCTTCAAGCTCGGGTGCCTTACCAGTGTGTACCAGTCTATGGCTATCGCTCCCAGCTGGGTAGGTCCCACCTCCAGTACAGCGCCGTCGCTGTCCACCCTAACTATAGGGGCCGTGCTCTTTATGTGAAGGCCCTTGTATATGTTGAAAAGCTCTACACTCTCTCCCCTCTTGTAGAGCCTCCTAAATTCTTCTATAAATTCCCTGTTCTCTTTACTCTCGGGATCAACGTCGCTGAAGTCCACATCCCTCTCTCTGTGGGATATGAGCTTCCTAACCAGGGATGTTATATCTTCTTCCTCCTCGACCACCTCACCCGAGCAGGCCCTGAGGACCTGATCCACCCTCTCTACCATCTCCTTCACAGCTTCTATGGAGCTCTCCTTGTGGAAGCACTGTATGGAGAACTCTCCTATCATCAGGAGAAAGGCCTTCGTGGTTACGAACTTCAGGTCTATGCCCTTAGCCTTAAGCCTCTTCATGAACTCGATACAGCTGGACAGGTCCCGGTCTTCGGATAGGAAGGTCTGGTGGTAGAGGTTTATGAAGAAGCTCCTCAGCTCCTCCTGTGGGACGTCTATCTTTAGGGCTGAGCAGATTTTAAGAGCGGTGAAGACGAACTTCTTTTCGTAGTTCCTGAGGTAGGTTTCCCATCGGGAGGTAAAATCTTCCATAGTTCTAAATATCGTGAGGAAGTTAAGAACTTTCATACTCTGGAGCGGTGGAAAGGACAGCTACCTGTCCTACAAGAAAGCCTCAAGAAGGGGCTTCTCGATCCGCTACGCCCCCTCCTACGTGGAGAGGAGGACGAGAAGGTTGATAGGCTGCCATCTCAGGGAAGAGCTGGTAAAAAGGCAGGCTGAGAAGCTCGGGATGGAGTTCCTGCCCGTCTACGGATCAAAGAGGAGAGGAGACTTCCTAATATCCCTTAAAGAGCTTCTCGCCGGGCTATCTGTCGAGGCGGGTGTGTTCGGCGACGTTTACCGGAGGGAGCACAGAAACCAGCTCGAAAGTGTGTGCGTTAGCCTGGGCATAAGAGCGGTTTTTCCGCTGTGGGGCATGGCCGAGGAGGTTATCCTGAGCGAGGTACTCCAAATATCTAGACCCACGGTAGTATGCAGGAGAGTAAGGAAGTTCCCCAGGGGGTTCCTCGGAAGGGATCTGGACGAGGAGATCCTCAGCTTCCTTAGGGAACAGAACCTCTCCCTTAGCGGTGAGAACGGAGAGTACCAAACCTTCGTTGGAAGCTGTGAGGATTTCGAGCTTAACG
>JALWEK010000194.1 GCA_027014185.1 Aquificaceae bacterium | reverse complement strand
CTCGTTCTCCATGTAGCCTATTGAGTAGAGGAATATGAGCGTGGCCACGAATGTCACGACTGCCGCTGTTATAGAGGAAAGAGCGTCAAAGTAAAAGCCTACCGTGAGTGTGTACCCTTCTAAGGGGAGGAATTCGTAGAGCTTTATCTGGATAGGAGAGTGGAGAGACTTGAAGACCATATAAAGTGAGAAAACGAATGAGAAGGCTCCTCCGAGGACCGCTATCACTCCGCTCGTGAGGTCTCCTATCCGCCTTCCGAAGAAGGCTATTATCAAGAAGGCAAGAAGTGGCATTAAAAGAACGAAGATACCTTCCATTTCTCAATCCCTCAGATGAACTATCTCAGAGGAACCTTCGTATCCCTTGAGCCTGAAGATAGCAACAACGAGGCCCAGACCCACCGCCACCTCGGCGGCCGCAACGGTCAGGGTAAAGAAGGAGAATATCTGACCGTCCACCCTCCCGAGGACCTTATCAACCGCAACGAGTGTGAGGTTCACACCGTTCAGCATTATCTCCGTGCTCACGAGCATGGTTATCAGGTTCTTCCTCGCTATCACACCGAGCAGCCCTATCAGGAAGACGAGTATGCTCAGCAGTATGTAAGCCTTCTCTAAGGTCATTCCTCCTTCCTCCCTAAGAGTATCGCCCCTATCATGGCGACTAAAAGTATAACTGAAGCCACCTCGAAGGGAAAGAGATAGGAAGTAAAGAGCGTCCTTCCCACCTCTCTCACGTTGTCCTCCACTACCCCAACGGGCTGGGCGAAACTTCCTCTCAGGACCATGTACCCCATCAGAAGGAAGACCACAAAAACCACAGGGATGCCGAATAGAAGCTCCTTCTTGTATACCCCTTCGAACCTCTTTACCTTCTCCCAGGGGATCGTGGTTATCACGAGAACGTAGAAGACCACTATGGCGACTGCATAGATGATTATCTGGAGCCCCGCAAGAAGCTCCGCTCCTAGGCTCAGAAAGAGCCCTGCCATAGCGAGGACCGAAGAGAGGAAGAAGAGGATAGAGTGAACGGGGTTTTTAACAAGAACCGCGCCGAGCACCGAGACCAGAAGCCAGAAGGCCAAGACGCCGAAGATCACCCACTCCACTCTATCTTCCCCCAGAGTTTTTCACGTTCCCTGTCGTCGGGCCATATCCTGTCAGGCTCGTCTCCTCTCCTTCTGGAGAAGTCTATGCCGTGCTCTTCGAGCCTGTCCATCCTCAGGACCTCGTCCCTCCTCGAGTAGCCCGCAAGCTCGTAGAGGTCCGTCATCGTGAGACACCCAACAGGACAGGCGTCCACGCAGAGACCGCAGAATAGGCAGTTGAGTAGGTTCATGTCGAACCTGGTTACCTTCTTCCTCCCGTCCGGGAGCTGGACCGCCTCTATACGGAAGAGAGTAGGCATGGGGCAGGCTGTCTGGCACATGTAACAGGCGACGCACCTGCTCTTTCCCCTCTCGAAGCTCATGAACTTCTCTATCGCCTTCAGGGAGTCGGGCTCTTTTCCGTCCCATACGAAGTGTCCGTGGGCGCCCCTGAACCTCTTGGGAGGAGTGAGCTTCTCCTTGGGATACTCGGTGGTTATCGGCTTCCTGAAGAGGTTTCTAAGGGTTACCGAGAGCCCCTTCAGAAAATCTATGAAGAAGATGGCCTCCACCACGTTCAAGTAATCTTTCCTCGAGAGCCTCTTTATCCTCATCTCGCACCTCCGAAGACGTAAACTACCACAGCGGTAACGAGAACGTTCGCAAGAGCCAGAGGAAGCATTATCTTCCAAGCTATCTCGGTTATGTCCTTGGCCTGGAACCTGGGTAGCGTCCAGAGGAGCCACAGGACGAAGAACACAAGCCCGAACATCTTGTCGAGGAACCAGAAGTATGGAGAGAAGGGTCCGAGTATGTTAGGTCCAGACCACCCACCGAAGAAGAGGACGACCGCTATCGCCGAGAGGGCCATGGTGTTGAGATACCACTCCGCAAGTGGAAGGGCCCCGAACCTCATGCCACCGTACTCTACGTTGTAGCCGGTGACGAGCTCAGCTTCCGCCTCCTGTATGTCGAAGGGAACCCTCCCGGATTCAGCGAGCATACAGAAGAGATAGAGTATGAAGGCAACAGGCTGGTAGAAGATGAACCAGACCCCTCTCTCCATCTGGGCCTCCACTATGCCCGTTGTGCTCATGGTCCCCGCGAGCAGGATAACCCCGAGGACGGAAAACCCTAGAACCACCTCGTAGGCTATTATCACCGCCGCCTTTCTCAGAGATCCTATGAAGGCGTATTTGGAGTTCGAAGCCCAGCCCGAAAAGATAGTCCCGTATACGGCGAGCGACCCCATCGCAAAGACCACCAGAAGCCCTATGTTCACGTCCGAGATTATGGGCCTTATC
>JALWEK010000193.1 GCA_027014185.1 Aquificaceae bacterium | reverse complement strand
GCAGGATCGAAGAATGTGATAGAGCTCCACGGAAATATCTGGAAGGTAAGATGCGTCAGCTGCGGCAGTGAGGACTACGACTACAGAACGCCACTTCCAGAGATACCGCCAAAGTGTAAGATCTGCGGGGGACTCCTTAGGCCTGGTGTGGTCTGGTTTGGCGAGTCCCTGCCTATGGACGCCCTTCAGAAAGCCTACGAGCTTTCGGAGGATGCGGAGGTGTTTATTGTGGTCGGAACGTCAGCTCAGGTCTATCCGGCTGCGGAGCTTCCTTTCGTTGCTAGAAGGAACGGTGCGAGGCTCATAGAGGTGAACCCTGAAGAGACACCTATCACGCCTTACGCTGACGTATCTTTTAGAGAGAAGGCCTCGATCGGACTCAGGAAGGTTCTGGAACTGCTGTGAGGGTGTATACAGTAGGACACAGCTCTAGGGAGATCGGAGAGTTCATATATATACTCAAAGCCTACGGCATAGAGCTGCTCATAGACGTTAGGAGCTATCCGAGGAGCTCTCGCTTTCCGCAGTTCAACAGGGAGAATCTCGAAAAGGTCCTGAGGAAGGAAGGTATAGGATACTTGCACACGCCCCGGCTCGGTGGCTTCAGGAAAGGTGGATATCCAAGCTACACCAGGACGCGAGAGTTCGTAAGGGCGGTAGATAGGCTTGTAGAAGCGATAAAGGGCAGGGAGGTCGCGATCATGTGTGCGGAGAAAGACTGGAGGAACTGCCACAGAAGGTTCATAGCTGCCGAGCTTACGAGAAGGGGTATAGTTGTCGTTCATCTGATAGATATAGCTAAAAGGGAGGTCCATCCTCCCGGGCTCTTTTGAGCTTTGTTTATACTATTTAATCGATGAAGATAACGGCGGAGGTTAAGCTGGGGGCTTTCGTTCTGGTAACTTCACTCGCCTTCGCCTTTTTGATACTCACCTTCGGAGAGATCCCCCTGTTCAAGCCGGAAACCAAAAAGTATGTCGTTTACTTCAGGGACGTGGGAGGGCTCTCCAAGGGGGCCGAGGTCAGGGTGTCCGGTATAAGGGCGGGCAAGGTTGAGGATATAACCCTCGAGGACAGCAGGGTAAAGGTGGTCTTCAACGTTGAAAAGAGGATAAGGCTCTTCAGGAACGCCTCGGCAACAATAGGGACCTTAGGGCTTATGGGAGATAAGTACCTCGCCGTGGATCCTGGCACGCCCGAGAGCGGGGAACTTTTAGAGGGTAGCACCATAAAGACCTCGGAAGGGGTTGCAGATACCGACAGGTTGATAAGGGAGCTGACGAGAACCGCTGAGAACTTTAAGCTCGTTGCCATAAACCTGAACAAAATCCTCGAGGAGAACAGGAAAAATCTCAAGGAGACCCTGGAGAACCTGAACGCCCTTACGGCTACGCTGAGACGTATTGCGGAGGAGAACCAGGAAAATCTAAGGGCTACGCTCGCCCAGATGGCCCATCTCACGGAAAGCCTCAACAGGACCCTCCCGGAAGCTATAGCCTCTATAGACAGGCTAGCCGATGAGCTCTCAGGTATAGCCTCCGAAAACAGAGAAGACATAAGGGTCCTTGTTGCTAACCTAAGGAGCATATCCCAAGACCTCAAGGGTGACCTTCCCCAGCTTGTGGAGAACCTGAACGCCCTCTCCGAGAACCTGAACCAGGTCGTTAGCGAGAATAGAAAGGACATAAGAACCTCTATCCAGAACCTCTCCGAGATAACAACGAGGCTCAAATCGAGCTCGAACAGACTCGACAACATACTCGCCAAGATAGAGAGCGGGAAGGGTACCCTCGGAAAGCTGGTCACGGACGAGGAGCTCTACCAGAGCGTTTCGAAGGGGGCAAAGCTCTTCGGGGAAGCGGGAGAGGTGATAACGAAGACGAGGATATTCGTCGGCTTTGGGGGTGAAGCTTACTCCGGAGGAGACGCGAAGGGATATATGTCCCTGAGGATAGAGCCTGAGAAAAGGACCTACTACCTACTAGAGGTAGTGGGAGACTCGAGGGGAAGGGTGTATACGGAACAGATCGTGGGTGGCGACGAGATCGTGAAGAAGGAGTTCAAACCGGAGTTCACCCTCCAGATAGCTAAGAAGTTCTTTATCTCTGAAGATAAGTACTTTACGATCAGAGCGGGCTTGAAGGAATCGACGGGAGGCGTCGGTTTAGATTTCTCTCCCTACGAGAGGGTAAAACTCTACTCCGATATATGGGACACAGGTAGAAAGGACAGGCCAGGGGAGGATGATCTGAAGCCCAACCTACAGGTAGGCCTCCAGCTTAGGATAAAGGGGCCGCTTTACACACGCTTCGGTGGAGACGATCTGTTGAACGATAAGCTCAGGGGAGCTTTCGTAGGGGCCGGTCTTGAGTTCTCTGAAGAGTATCTGAAGTAC
>JALWEK010000192.1 GCA_027014185.1 Aquificaceae bacterium | reverse complement strand
CCTCGGGAGGGACCACCACCACCTTCGCGCCCTCGGAGGTGAAGCGCCTGAGGATATTGAACTTAACCCCAAAGTCCACGACCGCTATCAGGGGCCTGTCGTTTTCCCTTTTCTCGTACCCTTCCAAAAGCCTCCAGTCTCCCTGGCTCCAGGAGTATATCTCCTTCGTGGATACCTCCTGAACGAGGTCTAGCTCCGAGATGTCGGGAACCTTCCTCGCCTTCTCCACTAAACTCCTTGGATCAAGATCCACGGTGGAGATCACACCTCTCACAACCCCCTTCTCCCTTATCCTTTTGACCAGCGCCCTCGTGTCTATCCCCTCTATCCCCACAACGCCGTTTTCCTTTAGGTACTCGTCCAAGGACTTCTGGGCCCTCCAGTTGGAGTATCTTCTAAAAGACTCTTTGACGACAAAGCCGTTCACCTGGACCTTCCTCGATTCGATGTCCTCGGGATTTATCCCGTAGTTCCCTATCTGGGTGTAGGTCATCACCACTATCTGGCCCCTGTAAGAGGGGTCTGTGAGTATCTCCTGGTATCCCGTCATGGAGGTGTTGAAGATCAGCTCTCCCTGGGTCTCGCCCTCCGCACCGAAGGAGTATCCCACGAAGTAGGTCCCGTCCTCGAGGGCGAGGATGGCTCTCTTCCTCATATCGGAAAGATTGTAGAATAATTCCCATGGAGTTCGCAAAACTTCAGGGATCGGGAAACGACTTCATACTCATAGACAACAGGGACGGAAAGGTCTATGAAGCGATAGAGAGGGCGGGGGTCTGCTTAAAGGAGTTTGTACTCAGGATCTGTCAACCCCACACGGGGGTGGGAGCGGACGGCCTCATACTGATAGAGGAGCCCGAGAACCCCGAGAACGACTTCAGATGGCAGTTCTTCAACTCGGACGGCTCGGAGGCAGAGATGTGCGGGAACGGCTCTAGATGTGCGGTTCGCTTCTGCTACGATCTGGGGATAGTTGATGAAAAGGTGAAGTTCGAAACCCTCGCCGGGGTGATAAAGGCGGAAGTTCTTGACGGGGGAAGGAGGGTTAAGGTCCAGCTCACACCTCCCTCCGAGCCCATGAAGAAGACCCTCCGGGTTAAGGATCGGGATATAGAGGGGACCTTCATAAACACAGGGGTTCCCCACTTTGTGGTCCTTGTGGATGATATGGACGGGCTCGACGTGGTGAGCCTCGGTAGGGCTATCAGATTCCACAAGGAGTTCCAGCCAAAGGGAACCAACGTAAACTTCGTCCAGCCCCTAGGAGAGGGCAGGATAAAGATAAGAACCTACGAAAGGGGTGTGGAATCCGAAACCCTCGCCTGCGGAACGGGAGCCACCGCCTCGGCGATAGTCTCATACCTGGAAGGTGCGGTCAGGAATAGGCCCGTTGAGGTTATCACCAAGGGCGAGGAGATCCTCAGGATAGACTTCGACGGGGATCTCAGAAACGTCTTCCTTGAGGGATCTGTTTATAAAATCTACGAAGGAATCCTCAGCTTCGAGATATTCTCTTAGAGGTTTAGCCTCCTCGAGAGCCTGAGAGCCTCCCAGTCTATCTCCTTATACTCCTTGGCCCGCTCGAAGTCCTCTATGTAGAACCTCCCATCCCTGTAAGCCACGAAACCGCTCTTTTCCCCCGAAAGCAGGGCCTCCACCGCCACCTCACCGAACTTCATCCCCATTATCCTGTCCGTGTGCGTGGGAGTCCCTCCCCTCTGGAGGTGTCCAAGGATCGTTGCCCTTATCTCCCCGTACCTTTCCCCTATCTCGGAGAGAAGGTAGTTCTTCAGCTCCTCCGCGCTCCCGTATCCCTCGGCCACAACCACTATGAAGTGTAGCTTTCCCATCTCTTTGGCCTTCTTTATATCTTCAGGGATTTTCTCCCTCGGATAGCTCTCCTCGGGAACGAGGATAAGCTCCGCCCCCGTAGCCAGGCCCGCCTCCACAGCGATGAAGCCCCTGTTCCTTCCCATAACCTCTATTAGGAATATCCTCTCGTGGGAGCTCGCGGTGTCCCTTATCTTGTCTATGGCCTCCACAGCGTTCCTCAGGGCTGTGTCGTATCCGATACAGTATTCGGTCCTTCCCACATCGTTATCTATAGTGCAGGGAACACCTATCACCGGAAGCCCCGCCTCCTCCGAGATCAGCTCCGCTCCCCTGAAGGTCCCCTCGCCACCCAGAACGATAAGGCCATCTATATTCTCCCTCTTCAGGTTCCTTTTCGAGGTGAAAAGCGTCGTGTAAAACTCTCACTGCTAGTTCAGTGTATTTTTCATCTATCACACAGGAAATTTTTATCTCCGAAGTAGAAATCATATGGATGTTGATGCCGTGTTCTGCCAAGACCTGGAACATTTGAGCTGCCACCCCCGGATGGGCTCGCATACCAGCT
>JALWEK010000191.1 GCA_027014185.1 Aquificaceae bacterium | reverse complement strand
CCTCGTCCCCAAAGAGAGCGAAGGTAAAGGGATATCCCAGGAAGGCGGTATTACCAAAGGAGGAGACGAGGAGCAGCGCCCTCAGAGACCTCCCTTCAAAGCCCAAGAGCCTCCCCAGAAGGAAGGACACGAGGAGGGAAAAGCCTATGGAAGCCCAGGCGATCAGGACAACGCCCAGAGCCTCGGCAGTCAGGGGAACCTCCCTGACCTTCTGGATCACCAGTGCTGGGAGGGAAAAGTAGATAACGTAGTCTATGAAGGTCTTAGAGTGATCCTCCCTAAAGACCCCCAAGAGCTTGAAAAGGTAAGCTATCAGGAGTATTAGGGCTACGAAGAGAACCCTTTCGTACATCGGCGTTTTAGTATATCATTAGCCTGTGATATGGACGTCAGAGCTGTAATAGATGAGGTCTCTAAGGTAGTGAGGGGGAAGGAGGAGGCACTCATAAAAGCCCTCTCCTGTCTGCTTGCCGGCGGCCATCTCCTTGTGGAAGACATACCCGGGGTGGGCAAGACCACCCTGGCATTGGCCCTGGCTAGAGCGATGGATCTGAGCTTCTCGAGGATCCAGTTCACCAGCGACCTCCTCCCCTCCGACATAACGGGGACCTCCGTCTTCGACCAGGCGAGGAAGGAGTTCGTCTTCAAGGAGGGGCCCATCTTCCACAACGTGGTCCTGGCGGACGAGATAAACAGAGCTACGCCTAAGACCCAGAGCGCCCTTTTAGAAGCGATGGCAGAGAGACAGGTTACCGTGGACGGCAAGACCTACAGACTCCCCGAGCCCTTCTTCGTCATCGCCACCCAGAACCCGGTGGAACACTACGGCACGTACCCCCTCCCCGAATCCCAGATGGACAGGTTCATGATGAGGATAACCTTAGGTTACCCCGATAGGGAGACGGAGAGGGAGATAGTTATGGGAACGAACCCCCTGGAGAAGGTGAGCACCATAAGGAAGGTAACATCGAAGGAAGAGATCCTGGAAAGCGTGTCCAAGGTAAAGGAGGTTTACCTATCCCCAGAGATTGCAGACTTCATAGTCTCCCTCGTCTGGGCAACGAGGGAGGATCCGCAAATCATACTCGGTGTGTCCCCGAGAGGTGCCATCCATCTGGCCCAGTGCTCTAGGGCCTTGGCGTTCATAAGGGGGAGGGACTTTGTTGTACCGGAGGATGTGATAGACACTGCACCCCACGTTCTCGCCCACAGGATAATAGTTAGGGAAGGGGCAGATAGGGAAGGCGTTATAAAGGAGATCCTCCAGAAGGTAGAGGTCCCACAGTAAAATACTTTTCATGATCACGCTGCTCATAGATATGGACGGTGTTCTCACAAAAGACAAGGAGTTCACTCCCTTCGACTACGCCCCCAGCTTTGTAAAAAACCTGAAGGAAAAGGGGATCCCCTTCAGGATAGTCTCCAACAACTCCACACGGTCCCCGGATCTGATAGTCCACAAACTCAGGACCAAGGGCTTTGACCTCAAAAACGATGACTTCATATCCCCGGTTGCCGTCCTCCCCGACTACCTGAGGGAGAGGAACCTAAATAGGCTCTTCGTGATCGGGACCCAGATGCTGAGGAGCTTTCTTATAGAGAGGGGGTTCGAGGTAAGGGACGACCACGAGGTAGAGGCGGTCGTTGTGGGCCAGGACAAGGAGATAGACTTTGGGAAGATAAAAGCGGCGGTATCGGCGGTGTTCTTGAGCAGAGCCAAGATAGTCCCCGTGAACCTCTCGAGGATCGTAAGGGACTCGGACGGCCTTTACTTTCCAGGGGCTGGATCTATCAGCAGGATGATAGCCTACACCACCGGGTACGAGGAGGAGCTGCCAAACCTTGGAAAACCCTCACCCCAGTTCATAAAGCTCGCCCTAAGGGGCCTTCCTTCAGAAGAGGTCTATCTGATAAGCGACGACATCTACACCGACCTCATGGGGGCCAAGGAGCTGGGCATTAAGACCGTCTTTATGACAACGGGCAAGTACAGGGAGGAAGAGCTCGAAAGGGCCAACTTCAAGCCCGACCATATCTTCCACGACCTCAGGGAGCTTGAGAATAAAATATTCGAGTGGTCAAAGGGCTAAAACTACTCCTGTTAGCGCTCGTATCCTTTTCGTTCAGTATAGAGATACTCTCCGAGAGGCTATACACAGACAGAGATGGGAACGTAATAGCCGAGGGAGACGTACAGGTAGAGTACGAAAGGTTCATTATTAAGGCCCATAGGATAAAGTACAACCCGAGGGAGAGGACCGTATTTGCGGAGGGTAAGGTTTACGTCAGGAGTAAGGATGGAACGCTTGAGGTAGAAGGGAGCGAGGCTTTTCTTGACCTTAAGACCGAGGAGGGCTACTTCCTGGACGCGGAGGGAAGGTTCAGAAAGTTTTACTTCAGCGCCGAAAGGATGAGAAAGCTGGGAGGGGACAGATACATAGTGGAGAAGGGGGAAGTGACAACCTGTCCACCGGATGACAAGGAGATGAAGCTCTGCTTCTGGAAGGCCAAGATAGATGAGAGGTATGTCTTTTCCTACAGCAATTCATTAAAATTCTTTAACGTACCCATAGGGTACTTCCCGCTGGCGGTCTTTCCTGTTGGGGAAAGGAGGTCCGGCCTCCTGCCGCCTACGATAGGACAGAACTCCTACAACAGGTTCATATACATACAGCCCTTCTACTGGGCGATCTCCGAGGACAAAGACGCCACACTAACCTTGGATTTCAGAGACAAACAGGCAAAAGGGATATGGATAGAGTACAGGCAGGCTTTCACTGAAAGCGATAAGCTCTACTCGAGACTATCCCTCTACAAGGAACCCTCACCTCCGGGCGAGTGGTGGGAGGGTAGGGATCTGCGAACTTTCCGAGAGAACAGGTACAGAGCTCAGCTGGAGTTCAGCTGGAAGGGGTGGAGCCTAGGTTTGGACCTTCCCTCGGATCCGTACTTCTTCGAGGATATATACTTTTCCCAGAAGGACAGAACCATACCCTACACACTCTCCTACATAACCTACACCGATCTGAAGGATGAGTACCTGCTGTCCTTTAACCTGAGAAACTACTACGATCTAACCTCTCCGGACAACCGAAGGACCCTCAACCTGCTTCCTGAGCTCGGATTCTACTCGAGGCCCAAGAAGGTGGGTCCCTTCTTTATCAACCTTACAACCATGTTTACCAACTTCTACAGGGAAAGCGGGCTCAGATCCAAGAGGCTCGTGTTTCTCCCACAGATCCAGCTTCCCTTCGAGATCCTTAATGTGCAGAACTACGTAGGGATAGACCTTGTAAACAACTTCTACTTCACCGAGGGGGAAGATTTCGGAGACGAAAGGGTGTCCTCTTTCAGATTAGAAGACAGGGTTCCTCTCTACGCGTCCTTTTCCCTGTCCTCCTTCAGGTTTTCAAACATCCTGGAGTTCGTTTACACCTTCTCCCCCGAGAACTTCGACAATCCCCAGTTCGACAGCTTCGATCAGGTTACTAAAGAGAACAATTTGAAGCTGAGACTTAGCTCTTCCCTATCTCACAAGGAGAGAACCTTCTCAACTCTATTTCTGGAGGGGGGATACAACCTGCTCAAGTCCTACAGATTTCCCACCGACAGCGCACTCGTAAAAGAAGAGATCCTTCCTGTAAGGCTGATCCTCTCCCTGTACCCAACGAAGTGGTTCACCCTCTCCGAGGATCTAATATACGACCTAAACCTAGATGTGTTCGCAAGGAGCGTTAGCTCCGTGAGGCTAAAGTTATGGAACACGACCCTTTCGGGAAGCTACGTTATCTCGAGGGACAGCCAGAAGAGGAGACTTACCGATCAGTACACGCTGGGGATGGAAACAAGCTTCAGAGGGGCCCTGCTCGGTGGATCTACCACGAGGGACAACATAGCCGGAAAAGAGATCTACAGGAGGATATATCTTGGCTACAGGGGAGCCTGCTGGGCCCTTAAGCTCGACTACAGAAGGACCTACTACGGGGAAAAGGGCTATCTGAAGGAGATCTTTTTAGTGTTTACAATTTTCAATCTCAGGGACCTCAAACTGCCACTGCGGAGGAGATGAGATCCTTTATCCTCCTCGTCTGGGCCTCCACGTCCTCAGCTCCGAATATACCAGAGCCCACCACAACCACGTCCGCCCCCGCTCTCACAACTTCCGCCACGTTGCTCTCCTTTATCCCCCCGTCTATCTCTATGAGACAATCTGGATTGAGCCTGTCCCTCATCTCCCTCAGAAGGACTAGTCTCTCTAAAGACCTCTCTATGAACTTCTGACCGCTGAAGCCGGGATTGACAGACATCAGAAGAACGTAGTCCACGTAGTGTATCGCCTCCTCTATCGCGGAGAGGGGAGTTCCGGGATTGAGAACCACCCCCGCCTTTGCTCCGAGATCCTTTATAAAGTTGAGGGTCCTGTGGATGTGAGGAACGTTCTCTATGTGGACGCTGATCCAGTTGGCTCCCGCCTTTATAAACTCGGGGATGTATCTGTCGGGGCTCTCTATCATCAGATGGGCATCTATGGGAAGGTCTATCCTCTTCCTTATGCTGGCTAAGATCTCCGGGCCTACCGTTATGTTGGGAACGAAGTGCCCGTCCATCACGTCGAAGTGGATGACGTCCGCCCCGCCTCTGATCGTTGCCTCTATCTGCTCCCCTATGTTCCACCAGTCCCCCGCAAGGATGGAAGGGGCAAGGAGTTTCTTCATTCCGCCTCCTCCTCGACCCTTATCAATGTAGGCTCTCCCACAACTACGGGAAGCCTCTTTATCTCACCGAGGGCCTTCTGAACGTCCTGCTCGTAAGCCTTGTGGGTTAGTATCACGAGGGGAACCACCGGCTCTCCCTTCCTCCCGGCCAGCTCGCAGACCATTTCCTTCTGAAGGACCGCCGCTATGCTGATGTTGAAGTCCGCAAGGACCCTTGATATGGAGGCTAAAACACCGGGCCTGTCGGGAACGTCGAACCTCAGATAATACCTGCTGAAAAAGTTCTTCCGGACCGAGATCCTCTCCTCCTCCCAGTCCACGGGCGTTATCTCGAGGGAGTTTCCGGTAGCCACGGACCTTGCCACGTCCACGATGTCCGAGACGACCGCGGAGGCGGTAGGAAGGGATCCGGCGCCCTGCCCGTAGAACATGGTCCTGCCCACGAAGTCCCCCTCTATCAGGACCGCGTTGTAAACGCCCGAAACTTTTGCGAGGGCCTCCTCCGAGTGTATGAAGGTAGGATGGACCCTGATCTCCGCCTCCCCGTCGAACCTCTTGGCGATAGCGAGGAGCTTCAGGGTGTAGCCGAGCTCCTTTCCGAGCTCCACATCCAGCCTCTGAACGTTCCTTATCCCCTCCACGTAAACGTCCTCGAAGGGGAAGTAGTTCCCGAAGGCGAGGGAGGCGAGGATGTTTATCTTGTGAGCTGCGTCCCAGCCGTCTATGTCGAGGGAGGGATCCGCCTCCGCGTAGCCCTTCTCGGAGGCTTCCTTCAGGGCACTCTCGAAGTCCAGGTTCTCCTCGAACATCCTCGTTAGTATGTAGTTGGTAGTCCCGTTCAGTATCCCGTATATGGTTTCTATCCTGTTCCCCACGAGCCCCTCTCTAAGGGCCTTTATGACAGGTATACCTCCCCCCACCGAGGCCTCGAAGCCCACTCTGACCCCTTTCTTCTTTGCGCTCAGGAATATCTCCTCCCCCTCTATCGCCAGCAGATGCTTGTTGGCTGTAACCACGTGCTTTCCGCTGTCTATGGCTTCGAGCATCAACTTCTTGGCAAAGTCCTTTCCCCCCACGAGCTCCACTACTATGTCGCTCGAACCCAGAACCTCCCTGTAATCGGTAGTCCTGAGCTCACGGGGGACCTCGAACTCCCTCTCCCTCTCCCAGTCGAGATCCGCCACCTTTATGAGCTGGAGGTCTATCCCTGTCTTCTTCCTTAGGACCTCCCTGTTTTCCAAGAGGAGCCTGACGGTCCCCGTGCCGACCACACCGCAGCCTACTATACCTACCCTTACCTTCACCGCCCTAATATGATACACGCTTTACCAGTAGGGGATCTCCTCCATCTGGAAGAGGAAGCTGAAGGGAACCGCCAGACCGCTTATGTATGCTGTCCCGGGCTTCAGGAAGGGGAGGAGGTTGAAGATGTCCTCCTTCGACTGCTCGAAGAAGATGGAGACCGCCTCCAGGTCGTTCTTTGTTATCAGCTTGAAGATAACCTGAGTGTTGAGCTGGGAGAGTATGAACTTGCTCACATTGGCGGGCCTCTGGGTGATGGCTATCAGGCCGAGCCTGAGCTTCCTCCCCTCCATCGCTATCCTGCGGGCGCTCAGATACGCGAGGTTCTCCCTGCCCGCCTGGACCTCCGCGGTTCCCCTCTCGGGGGCAAAGTTGTGAGCCTCCTCCAAGACTATCAGCCTGTCCTGAGGATCCGACTTGGCGAGCTTGAGGATCTCCCTCATCACAAGGCCCGCGGTATTCACCCTCGTCTCCGTTATGTCCACGTTCCTGTAGTCGTAGATAACTATCCTACTCTTGCTTTTTAAAGACTCCCTCAGCAACCTAACCGCCTCGGGCTGGTCCTTGACCGACTCCTCACCGAAGGTCCTCCTCCAGAACTCAAGAACCTCCGATAGGGAGTCCTTCAAAAACCTGTCCTTGACCCTCAGGCTCGCCTCCTTTATGAGAGTTTCTAAGCTCTTCTGACCGAATGCGGTCCTGCCGAGATCCGGCTTTACGTGCTTCCTCAGGAAGGCCATCAGCTCCTTCTCGTCCGAGGATCTCTCCGAGATGGAAAGCCCGCTCTCTTTAAAGAGCTTTTTAAGATCGTCCCCGTCCACAGGCAGGAGGACGTTTGGGATAGGGACATTCTCCACCTCCCCGATTTCCTTCAGACTCTCGTAATACTCCCCGTACATATCGAACACGAAGACCTTCGCAGGCTCTCTGAAGTTTTTGAGGATCTTCCTAACGAAGGTGGTCTTTCCAGAGCCGGTCGTTCCCATTACCGCCATGTGCATGGAGAGAACCTTGTCCATGTCCAGGTAAGCCTTGACCTCGGTCCCCTGGAGCCTCCCCAGGTATGTGGGAAACCTCATATCGTATCCCGAGTGGTTCTTCAGAAGGATAGCCTTAAGGGAGTCCTCCTCCACCTCCAGGATCTCCACCGGAGAGCCTGCGCTCACAGGCCTGACGGGAGTCTTGAAGAGGTTCCTCTCCCGCTCATACTCACCCAGGACCTCGAACTTGGCCACCTTTACCTCCACACCCTCCCGAAATCTCGCGAAGAGCCCCGCGATCCTCCAGTCCTCTTCCCTATGGGAGAATATCTCCGCCAGAGATTTATAGGAAGCCACATCCTCCGTATCGAGGGAAAGGGACAGGTTCTGGCTCTTTATGTCGAACACCCTACCCAAGAG
>JALWEK010000190.1 GCA_027014185.1 Aquificaceae bacterium | reverse complement strand
TTGTTACGGGGGTTATCACTACGTGGAAGATGTAGAATATGGGAGCGTATATCAGGGAGAGCCTGTCCGCTATCGGGAGAACGGCGTTCTTGGGAAGGGTCTCTCCGAATATGAAGATCAGGGTGGACATTATGACCGCGGAGAGGAACGCCCCTCCCTTTCCAAGGAGGTCGGTAAAGAGCTTGGCTCCGTAGGAGGATATTAAGACGTTCACTATCTCGTTACCTATGAGGATGGAGATAAGAACCTCTTTGGGCTTTGAGAGCAGCCTCATGAGGAGTTTATAGACCCTGCTCTTTGAGTACTTGAGAAGTACGGGCTTGCTAACGCTGAAGAAGACCACCTCCGAGGAGGCGAAGAAGCCGGATGCGAAAAGTAGGAAGGTAAAGATGAGAAGATCAGTATAGATTGCAGTTAACGATCCTTCCATTAAGCTCGTACCTCCTCACGCTCTTGGAACACTCTTCCATGTAATCTGGACATCTGGGAGCGAAGGGACATCCCCTCTGAGGAACTGTGTACTCCACCTCAGTGTAGTTCTCCTCTCTCCTCTCCCTCGGATGCCGAACGGGGACGTTGCTAAGAAGGAACTTTGTGTACGGATGCATGGGAGATCTGAGGACCTCATCCTTACTTCCGAGCTCCATGAGCATACCACCGTAAACCACCGCCAGCCTGTCGGCTATCTTCTCCACCACCCTTATATCGTGGGTTATGAAGATAAAGGCTATTCCATCATCCTTCAGCTCCTCGAAGAGCCTCAGGATCTCAGACTGAACCGAGACGTCGAGGGAAGCGGTCGGCTCGTCTGCCACTATGATGTCGGGCTCGAGTACTATCGCCCTAGCTATAGCCACCCTCTGCCTCTGACCTCCCGATAGGTCGTCGGGCTTTCTACCGAGAAAGCTATCGTCCAGGCGAACCTTATCGATCGCCTCCTTTACCCTCTTCTTCCTGTCTTTAAAGCCATGCACTACAAGGGGTTCTTCTATTATCTCCTCAACCTTCATTCTGGGGTTCAGCGAGTTCCTAGGATCCTGAAAGACCACGGATACCCTTCTGGTGTACTCCTTCCCCAAGGAAAAGACGTCCACACCCTCCATCAGTATCCTTCCCTTAGTGGGCTTCTCGAGCCTCAGGACGAGCTTTCCAAGGGTAGTCTTTCCTGAACCTGACTCACCAACCACACCCAACACCTCGGCCCTGCCCAGGCTCAGGCTTACATCCCTAAGGGCGTAGAAGTCCTCCCTCTTGAAGAATCCCTTCTTGACAGGATATACCTTGGATACCTTCTCTATCTCCAAGAGTGCGCTCATATGGTCCTTGAGAACCTCAGCTCCTTTTTATTTCTCAGATGGGCATCGAAGACCATCGCTACGTTCCTTATAAGCAGTCTCCCAACCGGAAGTATCTCGATCTTTCTGTCCTTTATCCTTATGAGACCGTCCTCCTCGAGCTCCCTCAGATCTTCGAGCTCTTTCTCGAAGTACTCCTCGAAGTCTATACCGAACATATCCTCTATCTTGGAGAAGCTCACCCCGAGGTTACACATTATGTCCATTATCACCTCTCTCCTTACGAAGTCGTCTTCGGTAAGTACGTATCCTCTGAATGTAGGAAGCCTTCCCTCGTCTATAGACACGTTGTACTCCCTCAGCGTCTTGTAGTTCTGGAAGTAAGAGTCGTAAAGCATCCCGATGGAGGTAGCCCCGAAGCCCACGAGCTCAACTCCTTTGCGGGTCGTATAACCCTGGAAGTTCCTCCAGAGCTTGCCTTCCCTCTGGGCAACCGCGAGCTCGTCTTCGGGCTTTGCGAAGTGATCCATGCCTATGTAAACGTATCCCGCGTCCTGAAACCTATCTATAACCATCTCGAGAATTGAGAGCTTCTCCTCTGCGGAAGGGAGGGTTTTCGGGTCTATGTGTTTTTGAATAGGCTTGACCCAGGGAACGTAGGCAAAGCTGTAAACGGCCAGCCTGTCCGGGTTCAGCTCTATGACCTTCTCAACCGTCCTCTCGAAGCTGTCCCTGGTCTGATAGGGAAGTCCGTATATCAGGTCTATGTTTATGCTCTGGAAACCAAGATCTCTGAGCTTCTTCATCGTTTGTTCCATGAGCTCGTAGGGCTGTATCCTGTTTATGGCCCTTTGGACTCTTTCATCCAGATCCTGGAGTCCCATGCTCACCCTGTTGAAGCCTACATCCCTTATGGTATAGAGCTGCTCGTCTGTAGCGTATCTGGGATCTATCTCTATGCTTACCTCCGCGTCCTCCGAAAAGTCGAACCTCTTTTTAATCTCCTCCATAAACTCCCTTATCTCGTCCGGCTCCAGGTAGTTAGGCGTTCCTCCTCCCCAGTGGAGCTGTTCCACCTTTCTTTCCTTGTCCAGGAGCTCGGAGACCATATCCATCTCTTTATAGACCCTGTCGAGATAGGGCCTCTCTATCCCCTTCCTGTGGGAGATGATTATGTTGCATCCGCAGTAGTAACATCCGCTCTCGCAGAAGGGTATGTGAAAGTAAAGGGAGAGAGGGGTCTTTCTGGAGTTGCTTTCTATCAGCTTCCTCCTGTAGTCCTTCTCTCCGATCTCTTCGGTGAACTCTGTAGCAGGCGGGTAGCTGGTGTACCTGGGTCCGGGCCTGTCGTACTTCTTTATAAGCTCCCTGTCAAAAACAGTTCTCATGATTCTATAAATATAGCCCCTTTCATGCTCCGCCCAGTATGAGATGATAAAGGAAGACGAGGGGCGGGTATATGATCCTCCCCAGGACCCCAGTAAATAGGAGTATGGTTATAACGAAGAAACCATAGACCTCGTACCTGTAGAAGATCTCCCAGTACTTGAAGGACAGGAAGCTCATGAGGGCTTTGCTTCCATCGAGGGGAGGTATGGGAATTATGTTGAAGATGGCCAGGATCAGGTTTATCAGGACCGACTTGGCGCAGAAGACGAGGAGGGGGTACATCACGGACTGAGCGATGAAAGGATCCACCACATCCGATAGGTTGTAAATGATCCTGTAAAGGGCACCAAAGATAACGGCAAGGCTCAAGTTCATGACAACCCCGGCTATGGAGGTAAAGAAGGTTCCTTTTCTAAGATCCCTGAAGTTCATGGGGTTTATGGGAACGGGTTTTGCCCAGCCGAATATTATCGGGGAACCCAGAATTATAAACATCGCCGGGAGCAGTATGGTCCCTATGGGATCTATATGAGGTATGGGGTTCAGAGTCAGCCTTCCCGCCAGCTTGGCTGTAGGGTCCCCCCATCTGTAGGCCACCCACCCGTGGGCCACCTCGTGGAGGATCACCGCCACCATGAGGGCAGGAATGGAGAGTATGGCTTCACTGAGGTTCATATCCTAGGGAATTATAAAATAATACTCATGAATATTGACAGTAAAGAGATAGCGAGCAGGGTTAAAGGGCTCATAGAGCCCATAGTGAAGGGTATGGGCTACAGACTGTTCGACGTCGAGTTCAAGCCAGAGAGGGGGTGGGTTCTGAGGATCATAATCGACAAGCCCGGAGGGGTAACTATAAGGGACTGCGAGGAGGTGAGCAGGAGGATAAGCGGCCTCCTGGATGTGGAAGACCTCATACCCTTTTCCTACATGCTCGAGATCTCCTCTCCCGGTCTCACGAGATCCCTGGAGAAGCCCGAGCACTACGAGTTTTTCAAGGGCAGGCTTGTGAAGGTCATCTTAAGAGAGCCGGTGGGCGGAAGGAGGGAGGCGACCGGATACGTTGAGAACGTCAGGGAAGGTATAATTACGATACGGGAGAAGGAAAAGGGAGAGGAGCTTCACATCCCCTTCTCCGCAATAGCTAGAGGCAGACTGGAGCCGGAGAGATGGTAAAGAACATAAGAAAGCTCATCGAGCAGGTAGCCAAAGAGAAGGATCTACCAGAGAGGGTCGTCGAATACGCCCTGAAGAACGCCATAGCCATCGCGATCAAGAAGGACAAGAGGATAAAGGACAACCTAGATATAGAGTTCACCGATGAGGGGATAAAGGTCTATGTGGTCAGGAAGAAGGGAAAGAGAAAGGAGAGGTTTCCCCTCGACATATCCACCGAGGATGTGAACAGGATAGCCGCCTACGCGGCTAAGGAGGAGTTCTTAAGCGAGCTAGAGAGGGCCGAGAGGGAGAGGGGCTTTCTAGAGTATAAGGAGCTGGAGGGAGAGGTAGTTACGGGGATAGTAAGGAAGATCTTCGAGAACGGAGACATCCTGGTGGATCTCGGCAAGGTCGAGGCGATCCTCCCGAGGAGAGAACAGATACCTGGGGAAACGTACAGGGTAGGCGACAAGGTAAAGGCCCTCCTCTTGGAGGTTAAGAAGGTTCACGGGGAACCTAGGCTCATACTCTCTAGGACACATCCCCTCTTCCTTAAAAGGCTCCTCGAGACCGAGATACCTGAGGTGGCGGAGAAGGAGATAGAGGTTAAGGCGGTGGCGAGGATACCGGGGGAGAGGGCCAAGGTGGCGGTCTATGCTAAGGATATGAAGATGGATCCCGTGGGTATAGTGGTAGGCCTCAGGGGTTCTAGGATCCAGCCTATTTCGGAAGAGCTACACGGGGAGAAGATAGACGTGGTCAGATGGACCGAGGACGAGGAGGAGTTCATAAGGAGAGCCTTATCCCCCGCCCAGCCGACCGCTGTAAGGCTAATCCCGGAAGAGGAAAGGGCGGAGGTTGCCGTCCCCCAGGAACAGCTCTCACTCGCCATAGGCAAGAGGGGAACTAACGTGAAGCTCGCCCACAAGCTCACGGGATGGCACATCGATGTGATGTCGGAGGAGGACTTTGAAAAGCTCACAGAACTTAGAGAGTCAGGATCCGGCGAGTAAGGAGCTTCTCAGGTTAAGCATAGATAAGCTCGTTTACGGCGGGTACGGCCTGGCGAAACACAGGAACAAGGCCGTCCTGGTCAGGTACGCCGCCCCAAGGGAGATAGTGGACGCCGAGGTCCTTGAGGACAGGAAGGATTATGCTGAAGCGCTCGTAAAGAACGTGGTTCTCTCCTCAAACTCCAGGAGGGAGGCTCCCTGCCCCTACTACGGTGTATGCGGAGGATGCCAGCTCCAGCATATAGAGTACACGGCACAGCTCGAATCCAAAGAGGAGATCCTAAGGGAAACGCTATCGAGGATAGGCAAGATAAGGGATCTCAACCTTATGGACAGCGTTCCCTCGGGTCAGGAGTTCGGATACAGGGTGAGGGTCCAGTTCAAGGTCAAGAACGGCAGGATGGGTTTCTTCAGATGGAACGAGAGGGAGGTGGTCGATATAGACCACTGCCCCATAGCCCATCCGAGGATAAACGACCTGATAGAACCCCTGAAGGAGTGTGCTAAGCACATAAGGGAGCTCCAAGAGATCCATGTAACCTACTCCCCCCACGAGGACGGCTTCCTCGTTAAGTTCATAACCCCTACGGAGATAGACAGGGGCTTTTTGATTTCCCTGAAGGAGGACTACCTCCCTAAGGAGGTGTTTGGCGTCGGGGACTACTCACGCCTGAGGACGATTTTGAACAGACGTTACTGGATAGGGAAGGAGTATCTCTTCTTCAAGGTGGGGGACTGGACTTACAGGGTCAGTGCCGACTCCTTCTTCCAGGTGAACCACACCCTCTGGGATAGGTTTATAGATGCTGTCGTTTCCGAAGTATCCTACAGGAAGGCCCTGGAGCTATACTGCGGCGTGGGCTTCTTCACTATACCGCTCTCGGAGAAGGGGAACTTTATAGAGGGTTCAGACAGCTCAGGATCGGCGATAGACGACGCAGAGTACAACGCCAAGGTAAACGGAAGGGACAACGTGGTCTTTGTGAAATCGGACGCCTACAGGCATCTAAAGAGCAGGGGGGGAGAAGTTTTAGACCTCGTGGTTCTCGATCCTCCGAGAAGCGGTCTTGACGGAAAGGAGCTGGACCTTCTTGTGAAGAACAAGCCTGAGAGGATAATCTACGTGTCCTGCAACCCCTCAACCCTTGCGAGGGACCTCAAGGGACTGATCAAGAACGGCTACTTACTGGAGGGGGTGAAGCTCATAGATATGTTCCCTCAGACCTACCATATAGAGAGCGTAAGCTACCTTAGGGTTCAGGAGTAAGAGAAGACCATATCTCCCTTCTTTATCTCCTTAGGCATCAGGACGATCTTGTCCTCGGACATGAACTGAACGAAGCCTTCTATCAAGCCTATCAGGAAGTAAACCACCGGCGATTTCTCTATGTCCTCAGACCTCACCGCATCGCTGAATATATCGTCCTGGACATGTATGGTTCCGTCCTTCTTCTCCACCTTCTTGGCGAAACCGAGCTCTTCGAGCATCATGCAGGTTCTCCTCACAGCCTCATCCTTCTCGAGAACCTCAGGAAGATGCCCTATTAGGCTCTCCAGGAGTCTGGGTCCGCTGTGTCTTCCCGCATCTCTCAGGACCGCGTTAGCTCCCTTGTCCCCGATGAGGTTTCTGACGCCTTCGATGAGTTCGACCATGGCTATCAGAAGTATGTCAGGATCTACCACAGCGCACCTCCTAAGAGATAAGCCCTATTTTAACTCCAAAATCGGAGCTTTCAGACCACCTTTGAGATCGATAAAGTCCGCAGCTATGCTGTAGGTTTCCTTGAGGGTACGGAAGGCGTCAAGCATCCCCTTCTCGAAGTTTCTCTCCAGGCTCCTTATCATGTAGTCCACGTCCCTCATCTTTACGAAGGCTATACCAGACCACTTCTCCTTTATCATACCGACCGTAACGTTGATCCTGTTGAAGAACTGAAAGAGATGCTCCTTCTCCAGCTTAACGCCTCCATCTATTATCAGAACATCGTTCCCTCTCAGCTTTCTAAGGCCCTTGTAGGCACCGAAAACGGAGTTGTCCTTCACGTTGTTTATAAAACACAGATCCGGAAACTTCTCGAACAGGTCCTTAAAGGGTGCACTCACAGCCGCGTAGATGTTATCTATGCCTATAACCTTGTTGATCAGCTTAAGGTTCTTTTCCAGGCGGGAGTAGAGCTTCTCCTCGCCCTCCTTCAAAAGATCCGAGTAAAGAAGCAACAAAACTTTCATAATATAATTCTAAAACACATATGGACCTTTGTCTCAGAAAGAGACTCCTGATAGAAAAACCCGACCACCCACCAAAGAACTCCCTCTGGTTCCACTGCGCGAGCGTTGGAGAGTTCAACACAGCCCTCCCACTTATAAAGGAGCTTAAAAAGGAGTACAGCGTCGTTCTTACCTACTTCTCCCCCAGGGCAAAAGAGTACCTGGAAAAGAAAGAGACTTTCTACGACCTTTTATTTCCCCTTCCGATAGATATCCCCTTCCTGGTTAGAGAGTTCGAGAGAATTGTGCAACCAAAGGCACTGATAGTTGTGGAGAGGGAGCTCTGGTTCTCCCTCCTTAAG
>JALWEK010000189.1 GCA_027014185.1 Aquificaceae bacterium | reverse complement strand
GTATATCTACCTTACCGAGCTCGAGAGCCTTCAAAACCTCCTCCGGGGAGGAGAAGACCTTACCCTCTCCCTTCCTGCCGGGTATGGGATCCTGGGTCATGTAGTAGGTTCCCAGGATCATGTCCTGGGAGGGCATCGTAAGGGGCTTTCCGTGTGCTGGGGAGAGGATGTTCTGGGTCGAGAGCATAAGTATGTAAGACTCGAGCTGAGCCTCTATTCCGAGGGGAACGTGAACCGCCATCTGGTCCCCGTCGAAGTCAGCGTTGAAGGGCGGACACACTAGGGGATGAAGCCTTATAGCCTTACCCTCCACCAGGACGGGCTCGAAAGCCTGGATAGAAGGCCTGTGCAGGGTGGGAGCCCTGTTCAAGAGCACAGGATGCTGCTTTACCACCTCTTCGAGGCACTCCCATACCTCGGGAGCCTTCTGCTCCACCAGCTTCTTGGCGTTCCTGATAGAGGTGGCGTAGCCTTTCTCCTCCAGCCTCCTATATACGAAGGGTTTGAAGAGCTCGAGGGCCATTATCTTGGGCAGCCCGCACTGGTGCATCTGGAGTTCGGGACCCACCACTATTACCGAACGCCCCGAGTAGTCCACCCTCTTACCGAGGAGGTTCTGTCTGAACCTACCCTGTTTACCCTTGAGGTAGTCCGCAAGGGACTTGAGAGGCCTTCCGTTCTGGGTTACTACCCTTCCACGTTTGCCGTTGTCTATGAGGGCATCGACCGCCTCCTGGAGCATCCTCTTCTCGTTTCTGATTATGATCTCGGGGGCGTCGAGCTCTATAAGGCGCTTGAGCCTGTTGTTTCTGTTTATCAGTCTCCTGTAGAGGTCGTTGAGGTCGGAGGTGGCGAATCTGCCCCCATCAAGGGCTACAAGGGGTCTGAGGTCTGGAGGTAGAACGGGTATGACCTCGAGGATCATCCACTCGGGTCTGTTTCCGCTCTTTATGAAGCCCTCGGCGAGCTTCAGTATCCTTAGGTACTTACGGACCTTCTGCTCGGAGACCTCCTTGAGGACCGTTGCCCTTATGTCCTCCTTTATCCTTTCGAATATAGGAAGGTTCTTCTTCTTCCTGAGGTTCTCGTAGTATGTCCTTATCGCCTCCTTACCGGTCAGGTACTCCTCTCCCTTGTCCTCCTCGGAGAGCTCCCCCGTCTCGGTGTTGAGGTATATCTCCTCGCTTATGAGCTTGTGGATAGCTTCCTCCAGAGAAAGACCTTTCTCCTCGAGGTTGGGGAAGTTCACACCGAAGGATCTGAAGTCCTCGGCTATCGTCCTTACTATCTTCTCGTAGAGGTTCTTGTACTGGATCTCGACCTCCTTCCCGAGATCCTCAAAGCCTATGCTGTAGGGCTTTATAAGGGATTTGAGCTTCTTGGAGTACTCCACCAGATCGAGCTGGGAGAGTACCTGCTTGATTATCTCCGCCCCCATGCCGTACTCGTACTTTTCGTCCACCGTGAAGGAGTACTCCTCCTCGAACTCGGTTTCGGTAACTATGTGGAGCTTTACCCACTTGGTAGTTGTACCGTCGTTCAGAGGTATAGTGTCCTCGGCCTGTGCGAAGGCCTCCTCCTCTTCCTCGTTCGGGTACTCTATCACCAGGTAGGACTCGAAGTATATGACCCTCTCCACGTCCCTCGAGGTGAGGTTGAGGAGCGTTCCTATCTTGGAAGGTGTAGATTTGAGGAACCAGATGTGGGCCACGGGGGCAGCGAGCTCTATGTGCCCAAACCTTTTTCTCCTCTCATAAGAGAGCGTCACCTCTACACCGCATCTGTCACAGACCGTTCCCTCGTACCTCTTTCCCCTGTACTTACCGCACAGACACTCGTAGTCCTTTATAGGTCCGAAGATCTTTGCACAGAAGAGACCGTCCTTCTCAGGCTTGAGGGTCCTGTAGTTCAGTGTCTCCGGACGTTTTACCTCCCCGTTGGACCAGCTCCTCACCTCCTCGGGTGAGGCTAGCATGAGCTTTATCTTCTCGAAGGGGAAGAGACCTCTCCTCTTCTGACTCATTTTTCTTCCTCCTCTTTCATCTCAACCTGATCACAGCTGACGTCCTCGCCGTTCATACATCTAACATCCAGGCTGAGAGCTTTCAGCTCCCTAACGAGGACCCTGAATGACTCGGGTATGCCCGGAGAGTAGATGTACTTACCTTTCACTATGGATTCGTAGACCTTGCTCCTACCCTCGATGTCGTCCGACTTGACGGTGAGCATCTCCTGGAGGGTGTAGGCTGCTCCGTGAGCCTCGAGAGCCCAGACCTCCATCTCTCCGAGCCTCTGACCGCCGAACTGGGCCCTTCCTCCGAGAGGCTGCTGCGTAACGAGGGCGTAAGGCCCTGTTGCTCTGGCATGGACCGTGCCATCGACCCTGTGTATCAGCTTGAGCATGTG